>QGUO01000212.1 GCA_003242495.1 Pseudomonadota bacterium
GACGCTGCTGGCGATCTCGGGCATGAACACCGCCAGCCTGGAACTGGTCATGGCCGGCAATACCCAGTATCGACAGAACGCCTTCCAGGCCGCCGAGAACGGCATCGAACGTTCGCTGCAGGAAGCGGCGTTCAATCCCGGTGCGGCGCCCGAGACCGTGCAGGGCGTCGCGCAGAATGCCTCGTTCGTCGCCATCACCTCCCCGCAGCTCAACGGCGCCGCGCTGCCGGCGCTGTGGGGTTCGAGCCTGGACAGCTTCTCTACCTACCATTTCGAGATCGAGAGCACCGGCACGTCACAACGCAACGCCATCGCCATCAATCGCCAGGGCGTCGCCGTCGTCGCGCCGCAGGCTTCGACGCTCTTCCCGCTCGCTCCCACCGGCTCGACCGATTTAAACGGACACGCCGAGCCGCGCATCCGAGGGTTCATCCAACCATGCGATCACCCACGACCCGCCTGCCCAAGCTGCTCGCCGGCGCCACGCTTGCATCACTGCTTGCGTTTGCGGCCAACGCCGACGACACGGAAATCTTCACGGTGCAGCCGCAGAATGTCGCGCAGCCGAACATTCTGCTGATCATCGACACCTCGGGCAGCATGAACCTGCTGGCCGAGTCGACGCCGCTGCCGTACGATCCGACGCAGACATATTCCAACAGCGGAACGGACTGCGACAGCAGCCGGATCTACTACTCCACCAGCAGCACACCGCCGACCACCTGCAGGAACCTGAGCTCGTTCCCGGCCAGTGCTCTGAAATGCGGCGCCGCCAATACCCAGCTAGCGTATGGGAACGGAAGCGCCACCGGCGCGGGGTTCTACTCGGACCAGTTCATTCGCTGGCGCGGCTCGGGCAACAGCCGCACCTGGCAGGCGAATCTCAGCGAAGGCGGTCGGAACACGACGGCCTCGGACGTGGAGTGCCGAGGCGACGCCGGCGTCCACGGCCCGGATGCCACCTCCGCCGCCAAGTGGCCGCAGGCCGGCAGCGCCAACCAGTCCAACGGCCGCTGGACCAACAGCGCGGGTCAGTCCTGGTGGGCCACCGGCAGCGGCCTGAGCGTCACCCTGTACAGCCCGAACTACATCCGCTACCTGCGTAACGGACCGAAACAGACTCAGACACGCCTCGACGTGGTGCGAGCCGCCGCGGCCAGCTTCCTCAACTCGCTGCCCGATCTCAACGTGGGGGTGATGCGCTACAGCACCAATTCTTCCTCCTATTCGAACTCGGACTCGGCCGCCGCCGGCGGCATGATCATGTCGCCGGTCACCCCGCTGAGCCCGAAGCGCGCCCAATTGATCGCCGACATCACCTCGAGCGACAAGTATCTGCCGCATGGCTGGACCCCGCTTTCCGAAACCCTGTTCGAAGCCTACCGATACTTCTCGGGCGGTCCCGTGGAGTACGGCAAGAACTCGATGATCTGCACGCGGGTCAATTCCTCACCCGGCCAGAACGGCACCTGTGCCGGCTCCACCTACATGCGGAGCTTTCCGAGCGTTGCCGAGTCCCATGACGGCACCAACTACATCAGCCCGGCGACCGAGTCGTGTCAGGCGAACTACATCGTCTACCTGACCGACGGCGAGGCGACCCAGGACTCTCAATCGAACGCGGCCATTCGATCCTTGCCGAACTTCGACACGTTGGCCGGCGTCGGCTGCTCCGGCAACGGCCATGGCGACTGCCTGGGCGCATTGACCGAGTACATGTTCAACGCCGACCTGCGCCCCAATGTCGAAGGCCAGCAGAACGTGCGGACCTACTTCATCGGCTTCGGCCCGGACTTCAGCGGTGACGCCGCCGCCTTCGAGAAACTGCAGAACGCCGCCACCCGCGGCGGCGGACAGGCCTATCAGGCCGACGACCTGAGCAGCCTGTCGGCGGTGTTCAATTCCATCATCACCAACATCCTGCAGACCAGCACGACGTTCACCACGCCGACGGTCGCCGTCAATGCGTTCAACCGGACGCAAACGCTCGACGAGCTGTTCATCTCGGTCTTCGAACCGGCCTCCGGCACGCACTGGCCCGGCAATCTCAAGAAGTACCGGATCGTCGATGGCGTCATCCTCGACAGCCGCGACCGCAATGCCGTCGATCGCCAGACGGGATTCTTCGCCGACGACGCGCGCAGTTACTGGTCCGCCCGGACCGACGGCCCACAGGTCCGCGTCGGCGGCGCCGCCAGCCTGCTGCCCTCGCCGGCCGACCGCAACCTGTACACCTACATCGGGCCGAACATGCCGGGCACCGCGGTGAACCTGAGCTCACACCCGCTCGCCGCGAACAACGCCGATCTCACCGAGGAGGTGCTGAATCTCTCCGGGGGCGGCGATCCGACGGTCGAGGAGCTCATCGATTGGGCGCGCGGCGTCGACGTGCGCGACGAGGACGGTGACCCCAACACCACCGTGCGACGCGCGCTGGGCGATCCCATCCATTCATCCCCGGCGGTGGTCATCTACGGCGGCACGCCCGAGAATCCGAGGACCGAGGACGCGGTCGTGTTCCTCGCCACGAACGACGGCTATCTGCACGCCTTCGATGCAGAAAGCGGCGAAGAGCTGTGGGCCTTCGTGCCGCAACAGTTCCTGCCGCACCTGAAAGAGCTGTTCTTCGACAACCCGGTGCCCACCAAGCGTTACGCCCTCGACGGTGAGCTCACGGTGTTGAAGTACGACGTCAACGGCGACGGCATCGTCGACGCCAGCGCGAACGACCGTGTCATCCTCTACTTCGGCAGCGGCCGCGGCGGCAACCGCTATTTCGCGCTCGACGTGACCAACAAGAACGCGCCGAAGTTCCTGTGGAGCATCGGTCCCGAGCAGCTCCCGGGCATCGGGCAGACCTGGTCCCGTCCGGTGATTGCGCGCGTCAACGTCGCCGGCGCGACCCAGAACTCCCAGAAGCTCGTCCTGGTGCTCGGGGGCGGCTACGACCCTGCCCAGGACGCTGCGTTCTATACGACGGACACGATCGGCAACCGTCTCTTCATCGTGGATGCCTTGTACGGCACGCGCCTGTGGTCCGCCGGCCCCTCGGGCGCCGACCTGAACCTGGCGCGCATGACGCACAGCATTCCCAGCAGCGTCACGGTGCTCGACCTCAACGGGGATGGTTTCGCCGATCGCATGTACGTGGGCGACATGGCCGCCCAGCTCTGGCGCTTCGACATCACCAATGGCAACGATCGAGGCTCCCTCGTCACCGGTGGCGTGATGGCGTCCCTGGGTGCCAAGGCGGAAGAATCACCCACGGAGGCCAACGCGCGACGGTTCTACAGCCGTCCCGACGTGGCGGCCGTGCAGCGGCCCGGCCTGCCGCCCATCCTGAACATCGCCATCGGCTCGGGCTGGCGCGGCCACCCGCTCAACAGCGCCACGCAGGACCGCTTCTACTCGATTCGGGACCGGGAGCCGTTCGCGCGACGCACGCAGGCGCAGTACGATGCCTGGAACATCATTACCGAGAGCGACCTGTACGACATCACCGAGGACGTGCGCCCCAACATCCCGGTGGAGTCCCCGGGTTGGATGCTGTTGCTCAACAACCCGGAGTGGCGCGGAGAAAAATCGCTCAGCGCGGCGAATACGTTCGACAACAAGATCTTCTTCACGACCTACACGCCGCCGACCGGCGAGAACCGCAATGCGTGTGTCGCCTCGAGCACCGGTACCAACCGCGCCTATGTGGTCGACGTGCTCACCGGCGCACCGATTCCCCGCAATCGCGACGGCGATGGCGGGGGTGGCGATGGTGACGGGAACGGCGGCGGCAACGGCAATGACGGCAATGAGCTGACGAAGGACGACCGTTTCGACGACCTGGCCCAGGGCGGCATCGCACCGGAGGTCAACTTCCTCTTCCCGGAGAAGGACACGGTCACGTGCCTGTCCGGGGTGGAGGTATTGAACGTGTGCAAGAACTTCAACAGCCGGATCAAGACCTACTGGCGCGAATCCAATGCGTACTGAGCCCTTTCCTCTGGCCATGACCGGCGGCAGCGCGAGCGCTGCCGCCCGGTCCCGTTTGACAGGTGATCCCATGACGCGCCGCCGTATGCGAGGCATCACGCTCATCGAGCTCATGACCGTGGTCGCGATCGTGGCCATCCTCGGCACCATCGCAGTGACCAGCTATCGCAGTTACATGTTGCGCACCAACCGCACGGAGGCCAAGACCGAGCTGCTGCGCATCCGCGCGGCGCAGGAGAAGTACTTCCTGCAAAACAACAAATACGCGACCGCGGCCGAGCTCCAAATACCAAGCCAGACCCCCGGCAAGTTCTACGATCTCAGCCTCGAGAATGTGACGGACACCACGTTCACCGCCGTGGCCCGGGCCACCGGGGGGCAGCTCAAGGACGTCGCGGCCTGCCATGAGCTGAGGATCGATCACACCGGTCAGCGCGAACCCGACGAGGCTTCGGGCTGCTGGCGTTAGCGACAGGCGGACAGCCCGGCGTCCGTCCCCGTCGCTCATCGGCTGGCAAAGCTCATTCTGCCGCCCTGCCCCGCGTCGAGTGAGCGCGGGGGCGCCGCTCCGCGGGACGACCAAGCAATCGTCGACCCACTGTGGCTGCGGCAACGGACTGCCGCCGCGGACATCCGTCGGCATCCGGGCTCCCCACCCCGCCCGCACACTGCCGCTCGAGTGTCATGGGACGCCATGCACTCGCGTGTCCAACGGGGCGGCACCCGCCAACGGAACGACACCGTCGCTCGCCATTCCGGCCAAACGCCCTGCAGGCGCATGGGCTCGGCAGTCGACCGTCCGGCCCCGTGCCCGCCGCCACACGGCCCGACCACCCAAAGCCGCTCATGCGAGCATGTCATCGGCTTTGGACTGCTCGCCGCGCGGCACACATCCATCAATGAGTGGGCTCCGGTTGCCACGTCCAACTGCCCCCGGATCGCAGGCCATGCACCGGCAGGGCACCCGTTGCTCTTCCGACGATGCGCCGGATCCATGCATGCCGCCGCCGCTCCGAGCGCCATCCCTTCGACCCCCGGAAGCCGGTCCGAGGTCGGGTTGCTCGCGCCCGCACACCCGTCGCGAAGCAGGCAACCTGTCGCTTCCGAACGACGCCGAATTTCACACGATACTAACGACTTACGCTTTATTGCGTCGCGTTGTTCTAGTATTCTTCGCGCTCGACTCGGCCTGGAAGCTGCTGCAAAAAGGGAGCTTGCGAGGCGTTATCCACGGGAACCGGCCATCCACCCCGTGGGTTACGAGTTGGTTATTTTCAGTCGCTCTGGTCCAAAATCGTCTGACCCAATACCAAGGGGAAAGAAGCTATGAAGAACACCATCTCCAACACTCTGAAGGCGGGTGCTGCTGCCCTCTTTTTCGTTGCCGCATCCGGCTGCGTGTCGCAGGCGACCGTCGACGAGATCAGGGCGACTGCCGACAAGGCGGTGCAGGACGCCGCTGCCGCCCAGCAGGCTGCTGACGCTGCTGCCAGCGCTGCCCAGGCTGCCCGTTCCACCGCCGACAGCGCTCAGCGCGCTGCCAACCAGGCGCTGCAGGCCGCCCAGGCCAGCCAGGCCTGCTGCGATGCGACCAACGAGAAGGTCGATCGCATGTTCAAGCAGTCGCAGTCGAAGTAACTCGACGCGATTCGCTTCGTGGAGAACGCCGCGCGCTGCGCGGCGTTTTCTTTCGTGTACTCAACCGGCGCTTGGCTCGGTGGGAGCGGCCGGCTCGATCGGCTGCAGACATGAGGACCAGCCAGGCCCGGTCCATGCGCGTGGCTCGTAATCGAGGTCAAGCTTCGGGCGCAGCAATGCGCGCCATCGCGGGCCGCACGAGCCCGGCAGCCTTCCGGTCAGGACTAACTCGGTGGAAGAAAACGACCTCGAAACCGCCGGGCCCGCGAACTGCAGTCTATCCCGCTGCGCTGCGAGCGCATAGCCAGGGGTGGATGCCACGGCCGCCCAGGCGATGGTCCGTCACGGCGACCGATGCAGCGCACGCGCCGCGCTGCAACGCCTTCGAGCTGCCGCGGCTCATTGCTGCGCGGCCGCGTCGACGAGTTGCTCCGTGGGGACACCGAGCATGATGGGCTCGGGAATGCCGGTGGCGGTATGGAACGCGCGTTCGGCGCGCGCCCAGTCGATCGGCACGGTGCGATCCTGCGTGGCCGTGACCAGCACCCGGGTGAGCTGAGTCAAGGAGTGCGCCTCGGCGTCGACTTGTCCCTCGAGGGGCGGATGCACCTCGACGTACAGCTCGCCGGCGCGCCAGCCCATCTTGATGGGCTGGTGGACGATGCGCACCGGCGTGCCCACGGGCACCAGGTGATACAGCTCCTCGATGTCCTCGGGGAACATGCGGATGCAGCCGTGGGTGACCTGCATGCCGACACCCGACGGACGGTTGG
>QGUO01000213.1 GCA_003242495.1 Pseudomonadota bacterium
CACATAGAGCATGTTCGTGCTGCGCGATTCGGCGCCGTCCCGGCCATTCGATTCGTGGCCGAAACCGGCTTCCAGGCCGAGCCGCACGCGCCCGCCGTCGAACCGCAAGAGATCGTCGTGCGAATAGAACAGACGCGGTCGATAACTGGTGTCGCGAAACGGGCTCGACAGCTCGTTGAGATCCCACAGCGAGGTCTGCGAGTAGCTCAGGTACAGGTCGTCGATCCAGGGCAGGCGCTGCGCAAGCGGGCCCTGATCGTCGAACATCCGGAAGCGCAGGCTGATCTGGAACTTGGCGTTGAAGCCTTCGTCGCCGCCGACGATGAAATACATGGGTTCGTAGACGGACAAGGCCAGCGGCGGCGGCACGCCGACCAATGCGCTGGCGCCGTCATCGTCCCGGCCTCCGGGCTGGCCATGACCCTGCTGCGCCGCAGTGCCGTCATCCTCGGTCTCCGTGGCCATCTCCGCGCCTCCGGAAATTTCCCGGGAAGGGTCGCGTTCCGACTGGGTGGGCGTTTCGGCCGCAGGCGTCCCCGGCACGGCCGCGACGACCGCCAGCGGCGCCGACAGCAGCACCCTCCACAACACGCCGCACTCGAAGGTTGCCCTAGCGATGCGTCACCTGTAGCACGCTGTTTCTGATCTGCTCGTGTAACACCAACTGCGCATCCTCGGCAACCTCGAGCAACATGTCGGTGAACGTCAGCCGCCCCTCGGCGTTCACGCCCAGCACCTTGCGGGCACGCAGCAGGTCGATGAAGTTCTTGAACAACGAACGGTCGAAGAACTCCGGGGAATTCAGCTCGTAGAGTAGCGACATGCGCTGCGCCATCAGCTGGCACTGCTTCTCGAGCACGTCCTGGTTGAAACGACCGCTGCCGGCCTTGAGCAGCAGCGAGATCACCAGGTAGTAGCGCTCGATGATCTGCACCGTCATCTGCGCCAGCACCGACAGCTGCACCGCCTCGGTGGTGCCGGTCGGCGGACGACGCCACTGCGCGCCCTCCTCGAGGCGCTCGAGCAGCCCGTGATTGGCGAGGTCCTCGAGACTTTCATCGACGGCCGCCGCCACTTCCGTCTCGTCCCAGCGCAGAAACAGCTCGTCACGCACGTAGGGATAGATGCGCCACATCAGCCGCTGGATGTCGTCGCGACGCATGGTGCGATTATTGAGGAAGCAACATGCAATCAGCGAGGGCACCGCCATCAGGTGCAGCACATTGTTGCGGAAGTAGGTCATGAGCACGGCGTTCTGCTCCGTCATTTGCATGACGTCGCCCAGCGGATGCCTGAGCCGTTGCAGCACACCCATGCGCTCGCCGTGGCGCACCATCGACGTGCCGTCCATGTCGGTCACCCACACGTGGGGCGAGTAGGGCGCCTGACGCATCAGCGAGGCGTAGAGCTCGAGCTGGCGCGCCAGATCGGTCTCGAGCATCGACTGCTTGGGTGTCGCAAGCAAGGCGAGCGCGATCAGATTGATGGGCGTGACGGCCGCCGCGCTGTTGATGTTGGTCATGATGCGCTTGGCGAGATCCTCCACCAGCGGCGCCAGCCACGGCGGACGCTCGTCACGGACGACGAGCGGCTGACCCGCCGGCCCCCTCGGCGCATGCCGCTCGAGGAGCTCGTCGAGATGCAACGGCGCACCGAAGCTCACATGCACCTTGCCGAAACGCTTGCGCAAGGCCGGAAGCGCACGCAGCATGCCGAGCACCGATTCCTTCTGCTTCGGCCGACCGGACAGCTCGCCGATGTAGGTCTTGCCCTCGACCAGCCGCTCGTAGCCGAAATACACCGGCAGGAACACCACCGGCCGGCGCGGATCGCGCAAGTAACTGCGCACCGTCATCGACAGCATGCCTGTCTTGGGCTGCAGCAACCGCCCGGTGCGGCTGCGCCCACCCTCGATGAAGTACTCGATGGCATGCCCACGCGCCATCATCAGACCGAGGTACTTCATGAACACCATGGTGTACAGGCCGTTGCCCCTGAAGCTGCGGCGCAGGAAGAACGCGCCACCGCGCCGCAGAAAGCCGCCCACCACCGGCATGTTGAGGTTGATGCCCGCCGCGATGTGCGGCACCGCATAGCCCTTGTAGTAAATCGCGTAGGAGAGCAGCAGGTAGTCCATGTGGCTGCGGTGGCAGGGCACGTACACGATCTCGTTGCCCTCCATGATCTCCTGCACCTGCTCGAAATGATGCAGCTCAACGCCGTCGTAGAGCCGCGTCCACAGCCAGGTGAACACGCGCGCCAGCAGGGCGACGAACACATGGGAGTAGTTCGCTGCGATCTCCTCGACGTAGCCCTGGGCGATCTTGATCGCCTCGCGACGCGAAATGCGCTTGGCGCGCATCTCGTCGCGCATGGCGCGACGCACGGCGGCCGCACGCAGCACCTGGGCGCCGATGGTGCGACGATGCGACAGGTCCGGCCCGATCATCGCCGCGCGTTGACGCGCGAATCGCATACGCAGCGTACGATGCATGCGCCGCTCCACGCGGGCCGGGTCCTCGCCCGGCTCGGCGATGGAGCCGAGGGCCACCGGTTCGCCGAACTGCACGAACAGATTGCGCCCGTTGATCAACACCGACAGCAGGCGCCGCAGGCGTCCGGCGCGATCCCAGGTTTCGCTGAGGACGAGCTTGAGCCAGGAACCTTCCTTGTCCGGCGCCCGGCCCCAGAACACGCTGACCGGCACGAGGTCGACATCCAGCTCGCCGTCTCCCGCGACGCCCGCGCGCGCCAGGGCGCGCAGCGTCGTCGTGACCCTCGGCCCGGCACGCCCGCCACGCTGCCTGGCAGGACGTTCGAGAAACACCACGGAGATCGGCGGCAGCGGCGCCTTCAACGCATCGAGAGGCCGCGGCAGCCCGTGTGCGGCACACACCTTCTCGAGCACCACGAGGTCGGCGGTGCCGCTGGTCTCGAGCACGTAGCAGATCGGCCGTTCGTGCTCGGCGAAGCGCTGACGCAGGTTCTCCGGCAGGACGTGCGGCCGTGCCCAGGCGGCAATCGGGCGGCGCAGGAGCGCCAAAGCCAGCCGCTTGCCGCGCGACAGGCCGCTGCCGACATCCGTACGCGCCTCGGGAACACGATGAGAAGCGTCGGCGCGCACCCCTTCGGACAGATGATCGACCATGACGAGACGCCCGTCCGGTCAGTGCGCGACCTCTAGGGCGCGGTCCAGATCCTGCTTGCGCTGCAGGTTGGCGTCCTCCACGGCGTGCGCGCGATCGAGGGCGGAGCTCAGCTCGCCGAACGCGGTGTCCGCCACCGGCGGCGGCTCCGACGAGGTTCGCGCGTTGCAGGCGGCGAGCGCCGCCAGCGCCGGCGCCAGGAACACGGCCAGCATCAGGCATCGCTGCATGTCTCGTTACCCCCTATTCTGCGAAGAAATCCCTCGAACAGCTCGCATATCACCTCGATCTGCTCCATCAGTGAGTGATCCCCATCGAGGATGTGCAGCGCCGCCCTGTATTGCCGCGCATAACGGATGCTGTTGTCCACCGGCACCACGGCATCATTCCAGCCGTGCACGATGACGATGGGGCAGTCGGCCGGCTCGGGCGTGTACTGCTCGAAGCCCGGCATGAAAAAGGCGGGCGCCAGGAGGAACAGGCCGCACACGGGCACCTGCCGCGAGACACTCGTGCACACATGGCCGCCGAGGCTGGAGCCGACCAGCACCAGGGGCGTTGCGAGCCCCCTGCAGACGTCCTGCAAGCGCGTTACGCGCTCGAGCGGATCGGCCATGCCGCGATAGTCCACCGAGTGCACCGCAAACCCCTGGCGCCGGGCCACCTGCGCCAGGGCGCGGATCTTCGGTCCCCAGGGTGCGCCGTCCCGCCCATGAGAGAAGACGACCTGCGGAACCTGCCGGCTCAATCCCGCGGATCCGGACATTGCAGGACGCTATGAGTCGCGCGCGGGCCGCAGCGCCCGCCGTCACCCGACGCAGCGGCATCCGGCGAGACAGAGCGCGGCGCCGTCCGGCCGGACGACGCCCGGCCGACGCACGCTTGGCCGGCTGCTACACAAGCCGGACGGGAGACGGCCTGGATCGGCACGCTCATCTGGCCTTGTAGCCCGAGGTGATCGGGTAGCGCCAATCCCGCCCGAACGCGCGGTCGCTGATGCGGATGCCCGGCGGCGCCTGGCGGCGCTTGTATTCGTTGCGCTTGACCATTTCCAGGACCCGCCCCACGGTCTCGCGTTCGAAACCGCGTGCGACGATCTCGTCGACCGACAAGTCGTCCTGGATGAACAATTCCAGGATGGGGTCGAGGATCTCGTACGGCGGCAACGAATCCGAATCCTTCTGGTCGGGCCGCAGCTCCGCCGAAGGGGCCCGCTCGAGCACGCGCTGGGGAATGACCGGGCTCACCGAGTTGCGATAGCGCGCCAGACGGTACACCAGCAGCTTGCTGCAATCCTTGATGGGTGCGAAACCGCCCGCCATGTCGCCGTACAAGGTGGCATAGCCCACCGCCATTTCGCTCTTGTTGCCGGTGGTGAGCACCATCCGCCCGGTCTTGTTGGAGATGGCCATGAGCAGCAGGCCGCGACAGCGCGACTGGATGTTCTCCTCCGTGGCGTCTGGCTCGCGTCCCTCGAATACCGGGGCCAGCGCCTCCAGCGCCGTGCGGAACATGTCCTCGATGGAGATCACGTCGTAGCGCACGCCCAGACGCCGCGCCTGCTCGGCGGCATCCTCGAGGCTCATCTGCGAAGTATACCGCGAGGGCATCATCACGGCGCGCACCCGCTCGGCGCCGAGCGCATCCACGGCGACGGCCAGCGTCAGGGCGGAATCCGCTCCGCCCGACAGGCCGATCACCACGCCCGGAAAGCCGTGCTTGTTGACGTAGTCGCGCACGCCCATCACCAGAGCGGAATACACGCTCGCCTCTTCGCTGAGCGGCGGCGCCACCGCATCCGGGCGCGGCACCGCCTTGTCGTCGAGCAGGTCGACGTCCACCGCGAACACGCCCTCCTCGAAAGGCGCCGCGCGCTGCACGACCTCGCCGGCGGCATTCATGACGAACGAGCCGCCGTCGAACACCAGCTCGTCCTGGCCACCGAGCAGATTGAGATAGACCACGGGCAGGCCGGTATCACGCACCCGATCGCGCACGATACCTTCGCGTCGCTGCTGATAGCGCAGCGAATACGGTGATCCGTTGATGACCGCCAGCAGTTGCGCACCCGCCGCTTTGGCGGCCTCCGCGGGCTCGGGCTCCCAGACGTCCTCGCAGATCAGCAAACCGACACGCACGCCCCCGATGTCGACGACGCGCGACTCCTGACCTTGACGGAAGTAGCGCTTTTCATCGAAAACGCGGTAATTGGGCAACTTCTGCTTGCGATAGGCGGCGAGCACGTCGCCGTCACGAACGACCGCGGCGGCATTGTAGATGCCCTCCGGCGCGTACTCGGGAAAGCCCACCATGACCGCAATGCCGCGGGTCTCGGCGATGACACGCTGCAGGGCCGTATTCACCTGACGCTGCAGTCCCTTGTGGAACAGCAGATCCTCGGGCGGATAGCCACACAGGGTGAGCTCCGGGAACAGCACCAGCTGCGCGCCGAGCCGGTCGCGCGCATCGGCTGCCGTCTCGATCACCCGCCGGGTGTTGCCCGCGACGTCGCCGACGACGAGATTGAGTTGCGCGAGCGCGATGCGAAGGGCCATGGTGCGACTGTCGAAAATCCAAACGGCGATTATTCCCTTCCGCGGCGCCCGGGGGAAGGGAAACGCGCGCCCGCGCCGCCGGTCAACCGTCGTCCTGTTCCCCCGGATGCCGGCGCTGTTGGCCGCGCCGGCCGGCGCTCAGCGCCGCGATGCGCGCCCGGCGCCTTGCGCCGCCTTGCGGCGCTTGGCTGCCGGCTTGGCCGGGCGGCTGCGCGTCGCCTGCTTCTTCGCGGCCACCTTGCGCGCCGCGGCTGCCGTGCGCGTCCTGCCGCCCGACTTCGCCCGGACGGCCGGTCTCGCGGACGCGGCAGTGCGCTTGCTCCGCTGCTTGCTGGGCGACGCACGCTTGCCGGCGGCGGCCGCGGGCTTGACGGCTTTGACGGGCTTGGCCGGCGTGGCGCTCGCCCGACGCGCGGTCCGCGCAGGGCGCTTTGCTGCCGCCTTGGTGGTCGCCTTGGCCGTCACCTTGGTGGTCTTCTTCGCGGTCTTCTTGGCCGCCGTCTTGGTGGTCGTCTTGGCGGCTGCCTTGGCCGTCGTCTTGCTGGTCTTCTTGGCGGCCGCCTTGGCCGTCGTCTTGCTGGTCTTCTTGGCGGCCGCCTTGGCCGTCGTCTTGGCACGCGCCCTCACGGTGGTCTTCGCCTTGGGCGACTTGCGCCGCAGCTGCTCCGCGACGGCACTGCCGAGG
>QGUO01000214.1 GCA_003242495.1 Pseudomonadota bacterium
GGTGCGGCGTCGCTCCCACAGCGCGAGCGCCTCATCGTGCAGATGGCGCAACAGCGCATCGGCGGCCATGGTCTGCTCGAGCGGTTCCTGCGCGTCGGGACCGAACTGGTGGCCGGCGGCATCGGGGCCGACGATGTATCCCATCAGCAGCCGCAGGGGCGGCTCGTTGGCACGGTGCTCGAGGTCGTGGCGCCAGGCATCGAGCAGGGCATCCACCCGCTCGCGGTCCGAGAGCGTGGGGATGAAGCGCGGCCCGAAGTATTCGGCGCGCACTGTGCCGCGTTGCGCGTGCGACAGCGGCCAGTCCCATACCGCGGTGCGCACGCCCTGGCGGCTCGCCGTCAGCCAGATGGGCTCGGCCTGCATCAAGGCGGCATCCCAGGGATAGCGGTACAGCTCGCCGGTGGCGGTATCGAAGAAGGTATTACCCGAGACCCCGTGCCTGGCCACCGGCACGCCGGTCGCCTGCGAGACGTGGCTTGGAAACGTGAGCGAGGGAAAGCTCGGCGCGAGTTGCCGGGTGAATGCGCCTTCTGCGGCGAGCCGGTCGAAGAACGGGGTGTCGGCGCGATCCAGGTACTTGGGGCTCAGTCCATCGACGCTGACCCAGACCACGGTGGTCGCCGCGCGCGCCTCGAGCGGCAGGGTGCACACCACCAGCAGAGCGAGGATGTTCAGCAGGCCGGCGCGTGCCGCGTGGCGCATCTTTGTCATCGTGATCCGTCCCGAAGCGGTTCCAGCGGGTGATCTTGACAGCGTCGTGTTACGGTCCGGCGAATGCGTCGTTCGGTGCGCGGAAACGGTCCCGATCCGCCTCACGCCCAGGAGCGGACCCGCCGCAGGGCGCTGAGCACCCTGCTCGAAGCAGGCGCACCGGCACAGGGGGTTGGCCAGTGGGTGCGGGACACGATGCACGCCACTTGCGGATGGGACCAGGCGATCCAGGTGGTCATTCGTGCTGAGACGACACTCGCGATGCGGCCGGGCGGTTTCGTGCCGCGACGGCACTCGCGGTGCCACCCGGCGCGTGCCTCGCCCTGCTCGGTCAGTGCGTCATCGCATAGACGATGTAGTTGATCGCGTATTGATAAGCGCGCGTGGTGTACTGCAGCGCATATTCCGGGATGTCGGCGTGCTCCCAGGCATCGCCCAGGTCCATGTTGAAGTTGATGACCACCATCAGCCGCCCGTCGTCGTCATAGATGCCCCGCCAATGCGGCGTGAACCCGTCACGTTCGTAGGGCCGGCCGGTATAGAAATATTGGATCCCGGGAATCTGCGGATGGTCGTCGATCTCGTGCACCACGCGGAAAATCGGATCGTCCGCGGGGATGTCCACGATGGGGCGGTCGGGGAACACTTTGCGCATGCCCTCGACGAAAATGGCCCACTCGGTGCTGCCGTGAAAATCGTCCACCATCAGGAAGCCGCCGCGCAGCAGGTACTCGCGCAGCCGCTCGGCTTCGGCGTCGCTCAGGTACCAGCCGCCGACTTCCACGGCGTAAGCGAACGGATAATCGAACAGGCGCTCGTCCATGATGGACATGTTGAGGCCCTCGAGCGCATTGTCGATGCGCGTCAGACGACGCACGCCGCCCATCAGGAACTGTTCGGCCTCGGGCCAATCGGTGAGCCAGCGCTCGAGTTGGCCGAATCCGGCCATGCCGGGGTAGCGGTTGTAGGCCAGGCGCACGAACTGGAACTCGGCGGGCTGGCGGCGTGCCCCGCCCTCGCCGGTGCCGGACGACCAGCTGTCGGCGCTCAAGCCCACGACCAGGCCGGCCGCCAGCGCGGCAGCGCCCATCGCGGACCGCTTGCGCAAAGTGCCTGTCATGGGCACAGGGTACCCCAACGCGCCGGCGTGGACAGCCACGGACGGACGCAAAAAGCGCGAATGCGCGCGGGACAGCGCCGGCGCATGCGCGCGCGCCGCGATGCACCTGACCCGCAGCTCAGGATGTTTCGCCCGGCGGGCCCACACCGAGCGCCTCGAGCAAGGCGGCATCCGGCTGCCCATCGGCAATCAGGCCACGCGAACGCTGGAATTCGCTGATGGCGCGCCGCGTGGCCGGGCCGAGCACGCCATCGGGAGTGCCGGCATCGAAGCCGAGCTCGCCCAGCCGCGTCTGTAAGGTCAGGACCTGATCGCGATGCAGGCGCGGCAGATCCGCAGGCAATGGGCGGCGCAGGCCGGCCGCACCGGCGATGCGATCGGCGAGCAGGCCCACCGATAGCGCATACAGCTCCGATCGATTCCAGCGCATGATGACACGGAAATTGTCGTACACCAGGAACGCCGGGCCGCGGTGGCCGGCCGGAACCAGGAGCGCGGCCGTGAGCTCGGCCTGCGGCAGCACGCCGCCGGCGCTGTCGCGCACGCCGAGGCGGTGCCATTGCGCGAGCGGTTTCGGTCGGTCCAGGCCGCTGTGCTCGTAAGAAAAGTCCTTCGGCAATCGCACCTCGCGCCCCCAGCGCACGCCGGGTTGCCAGCCGAGCGACTTCAGGTAATTGGCAGCCGAGGCGAGCGCATCCGGCACGCTGCCCCAAAGGTCCACCCGGCCATCCCCGTCGCCGTCCACGGCATGGAGCAGGTAGGCAGACGGCATGAACTGCGTGTGGCCCATGGCGCCGGCCCATGATCCGACCATCTGTGCGGCTTGCACGTCGCCGCGATCGAGGATGCGCAGTGCCTGGAAAAGCTCGGCGGTGAAGTAGTCGCTGCGGCGCGGGTCGCAGGCCAGCGTGGCCAATGCATTCAGCACCGGCATGTTGCCGTAATTTCCCCCGTAGTTGCTTTCGAGGCCCCAGAAGGCGAGCAGGTAGTGCGGCTGCACGCCGTATTCAGCGGCCAGGCGCTGCAGCAGCGGACGATGCTGGCGCAGCATGGCTCGCCCCTGCTCGATGCGCGCCGCGGTGACCCGGCGATCCAGGTAGCCGGCGGCGGTCTCGGTGAACTCGGGCTGGCGCCGGTCGAGGTCGATGACCCGCGGCTCGTAACGCGCCGTGGCAAGCGTGCGCTCGAGGAGCGTCGCGGAGAAGCCCTCTTGGCTCGCCTTGGCCTGCAACTCGCCGAGACATTGTGTGAAGCGCGCCTCGTCCGCCCTGGCCCCGGGCGGTGCGAGCAGCGCGAGCAGGGCGGGGAGTCCGGCAAGAATTCGCACGTACGGCAGCGATCTGGACATAGAATGACGACGTATGCTCAAAGTGTACTCCGCGGAATCCATCGTGCTCGTCGCGCACCTGCGCAACCTGCTGCAGAACGCAGGCATCCGCGCGCACATCCGCAACGAGCGGCTTGCCGGCGCCCTCGGCGAAATTCCATTTCTCGAGTGCTGGCCGGAACTTTGGATCGAGCACCCCGGTGACGCGCTGCGCGCCCGGGCCATCATCGAGATGGAGCTCGACGCTCCGCAGGAAGTTCCCTCACCCTGGATCTGCCGGGGCTGTGGCGAGTCGATCGGGGGGCAGTTCACCGAGTGTTGGCGTTGCGGGGACGTCCGGCCCCAGCCTTGAGCCGGCGCGCGCCCGGCGGGAACCGCATGCCGCCGCGGTTCATCCTACAGACGGGTATCGCCGATGCACACATCGGCAGGCAAGACAGGTAGCCCGTCATGAGCCTTTGGATCATATCGCATACCCGGGAATCGCCTGAGGTGCTGCGCGAGCTCGAGCGGCCCGACGACCATGCGCCCCAGGTCCTGCGAACCATCCTCGAGCGGCACCTGCTGGCCGGGCATCGCATCCTGCCGGACGTCATCACGGCCGACATCGGCGAGCGCTACGAAGTGCTCGATGACGAGGGTTGGCTGGCCACGTACTGGTTGTCCGAGCGCCAGGTGCTGCCCGAGGACGGCGCTCCGACCGGCTAGGCCGCTCAGGAGGCATCGTCGTCCCTGCGCGCCGCACGCGGGCCGCTTCCGGCCGACACCGAGCGACAGCCCCCCACCGCCTGCGCGGCCGGCCGTTGCAGGACTTATGTCATCGCTGCGATGCGATCGATCCTGCGCGCCGCGCCCGGCGTGCGCCGGCGGTTATGTTGCGCGGCGTTTTCGTGTTTAATGCATCCATGACAAGAACAGGGGGACGTCCGCGTCGCGGGCGACCGGCCAGGCATGAGTCGGTCGGGGACATGCGCGCGCGCATTCTGGATGCGGCCGAGGCGCAGTTCGCCAAGCACGGCTTCGACGGCGTGGCGATGCGCGATGTGGCCGGCCGCGCGCGGGTCGATGCCGCGTTGCTGCACTATTATTTCGGCACCAAGAAAGGCCTGTTCGATGCCGTGTTCGCGCGTCGCGCCGCGGTGCTCAACCGCGTGCGGATCGATGCGCTCGACGAATATGCACGACGCGCCGGGCACAATGTCACCGTGGAGGGAGCCCTCAAGGCCTTCACCGATCCGTTGCTGGAGCTGGCCGCGCTCGGCGACAAGGGATGGAAGAACTATTTCGCGCTCCTTGCACAGGTCAACAACACGCCTGCCTGGGGCGGGCGAACCATGACACGCTACTTCGATCCCGTCATTCAACGGCTCGTCGAAGTCGTCCGTGTCGCTTTGCCGGATGCCGATCCCCAGGATCTCTACTGGAGCTATCACTTCCTATCGGGCGCCTTGACGCTGGTGCTGTCGCAGACCGGCCGTCTCGAACGACTGTCGCGCGGACTGTGCCGTTCCGGCGACATCGAGGCCGTGTACGCGCGCCTGACACCGTTCATGACCGCGGGCTTCCTGGCCGTCTGCCAGCCTGCGGGCGCACGCAAGGTGAGAGCGGGCGGCGCCGTGCGTCGCAGATCCGACGGGCGGATGCTGCAGGCCGGACGCGGCTAGCCGACCGAGCGCAACCTGCCGGCCGCGCTGCGCGTCCCAACGGATCGCATGTGCATGAGGGTGGCAATGAAGCGCACCGTAATTGGTATCGTTCCACTGATGTTGTTTCTTACCGCCGGCTGCGTCGAGGGAGGCGAGTCGTGTCGCTATGCGGCCGATCGCAGGCTGCAAGCCTCGCTGGACGGCGTGCAGCGCATCGTGGTGCGGGCGGGCCCCGGTGAGCTCGTGGTTCAGGGCGAGGCAGGGCGGGGCGAGCTCGATGCGAGCGGTCGTGCCTGCGCGTCGCGCAGGTCGCGCCTCGAAGGCGTGCAGGTGCGCGCCAGCCGCGCGGGTGACGTTCTGGAGGTCATCACCGAGCCCGGTCCGAGGTCCGCCGAGCGCGGCGGGTTCGGCACCCAGGACGAACGGCTGGATCTGACCCTCCTGGTGCCGGCCGGCATGACGCTCGATATCGAGGACTCGAGTGGTGCGCTGCAGGTGAGCGACGTCGGCTCGCTGCGCGTCCGCGACGGCTCGGGCCTGATCCGGATCCGCGACGTCGCAGGTGATGTGAGTGTCGACGACGGCTCGGGGAGCATCGAGATCGAGCGGGTCGGCGGCCGGGTGCACATTCCGCGCGATGGATCGGGCGGAATGGACATTCGCGAGGTGCGCGGCGAGGTGCTGATCGACGACGACGGCTCGGGGGAGATCGTCATCGCGCGCGTCGGGGGCGACGTCGTCATCGGCGAAGACGGCTCGGGCGACATCGAGATCGAAGACGTCGAGGGCGGCGTGCGCATCGAGCGCGACGGGTCCGGCGGCATTCGTGTGCGCCGCGTCGCACGCGATGTGCACATCGGCAGCGATGGCTCGGGTGCGGTGCGCGTGGAAGACGTCGGGGGCGATTTCACGCTCGACCGCAAGGGCAGCGGCGACGTGAGCTACGCTCGCATCGGTGGGGCAGTGCGGCTCGATCGGGTCGGCCGCGCGCGTGAGGCAGCCGGATCGGGCGGATGACCGTTGACGGCCACCGGGCTTGCACTCGACGCGGCGATTTGTTTCGCTTTGCGAAGGGGTCCGGGGTTTGTGGCCCGCCACACAAGTGTTTTCGCGGAGAGCAGCGATGAAGGCATACGAAATCCAGGCCGGTACCCAGGACCTCAGCGGCGTCAGGCTCGTCGACCGCCCCGATCCCAAGCCAGGACCGCGCCAGATCCTGGTGCGCGTGAAAGCCGCCTCGCTCAATTACCGCGATCTGATGATCGTGAGCGGCGCGTACTTCGGCGGTCCCGTACGGCGCGACACCATTCCTCTTTCGGATGGTGCGGGCGAGGTGGTGGAGGTGGGCAGCGAGGTGACGCGCTTCAAGCAGGGCGACCGCGTGGCCAGCACCTTCTTCCTCGGCTGGGTCGACGGTCCATCCAGGCTCCCTCCGCCGACGACCCATGGTGGGCCGGTGGACGGTATGCTGGCCGAGTACGCGGTGCTCGATGAGCAGGATGCGGTGCACGTGCCCGCGCACCTGTCCTTCGAGGAGGCCGCCACGCTGCCCTGTGCCGCCGTC
>QGUO01000215.1 GCA_003242495.1 Pseudomonadota bacterium
CCCCCCCCGCACCTCGCGCCCCGCCCCCCGGGCGGGCCCCGCGCGCCCGCCTTGCTGTGCGGCCAGGCGTGGTTCGCCGCCGTGTTTCGCCGCCTCGATCCGGGCGTGGACATCGCCTGGTCGACCGGCGAAGGGGCGCGCGTCGCGCCCGGCCAGGTGCTGTGCACCCTCGCCGGACCGGCGCGGGCGCTGCTCACCGGCGAACGCACCGCCCTCAATTTCCTGCAGACCCTGTCGGCCACGGCCACCGCCACCCGCCGTTACGTGGACGCCATCGCGGGCACGGGCGCGCGCGTGCTCGATACCCGCAAGACGCTGCCCGGGCTGCGCCTGGCGCAGAAATACGCCGTGCGCTGCGGCGGCGGCGTGAACCACCGGATAGGGCTGTTCGACGCCATCCTGGTCAAGGAAAACCACATCGCCGCGGCCGGCTCCATCGCCGCGGCGGTCGCGCGAGCGCGCGACGTCGCGCCGCCCGGCGCGCTGGTCGAGGTCGAGGTCGAGAATCTGGAGGAGCTCCGCCAGGCGCTGACCACGGACATCGACCGCGTGCTGCTCGACAATTTCACCCTCGAGCAATTGCGCGAGGCCGTCGCGCTCACGCGCGCCCAGGGTGGGCGCGTTCAACTGGAGGCCTCGGGCAATGTCTCGCTGGAGACCATCCGCGCGATCGCCGAGACCGGCGTGGACTTCATCAGCGTGGGCGGCCTGACCAAGCACGTCCAGGCCGTGGATTTGTCGATGCGCCTGGTGATGGATCCCGCGTCAGCCTGACGCGCCGCGGCGCGGTCGCCCTTCAGTCGTCGGTGGGCGGGGTATCGAGTTACTCGGCGACGCCACGGGCCGGGGCCGCCTCTGGGAAGGACCGATCCCCTCGCAGGCGCGAGGGGATCGGGAAAGCGGGTGTTCGTCCCGTCAGGCGGCCTTGAGGTTCTCGGCCGCGAACTCGAAGTTCGCCAGGCGCGCCAGGAAGTTGTCCGTGAAGTCGGGCCGGCGGTTGCGGAAGTCGACGTAGTAAGCGTGCTCCCACACGTCGAGCACCAGCAGCGGCTTGCCTTCACCAGTCGCGATGGGCGTGTCCGCGTTCGGCGTCTTGGTGACCTTGAGCTTGCCGTCGTTGCCAAGTACCAGCCAGGCCCAGCCGGAGCCGAACTGCGTGAGTGCCGCGTTCTTGAACTGCTCCTTGAATTGCTCCACGCCGCCGAAGTCCTCCTTGAGCTTGGCTTCGAGCGTGCCCGGCACCCCGCCGCCGGTCGGCGACAACGAGTTCCAGAAGAAGCTATGGTTCCAGTGCTGGCCGGCGTTGTTGAACACCGGCGTGAGATCCGGATTGCCGTGCGAGAGCTTGACCACTTCCTCGAGGGTCTTTCCCTTGAGCGCGTCGTTCTTCTCAACCAGGGTGTTGAGCGTGTTGACGTACGCCTGATGGTGTTTGCCGTGATGCAGCTCGAGCGTTTCCTGGCACATGCCGCGCTCGGCCAAAGCACCGTAGGAATAGGGAAGCGCCGGTAGGGTAAAGCTCATGGAGGATCTCCTCGTCGATCCTGTGCCGCAGGGAAAGACCAAGGAACATAGCAGCCGTGACCTCATGCCGCAAGCGCGGTTACCCCTGACGGGGACGGCTCGCCTCAGACGTTGACGGCGTGCATCACCTGCTGCGGCACGTCGATCCCATAGCCCTGCGCGTAATCCACGCCGAGCGTGCGCAACATGTCGATGATGGCGTCGTTCTCGGCGAATTCGGCGATGGTCTGCTTGCCGGTGAGATGCCCGATCTCGTTGATCGAGCGCACCATCTCGCGGTCGATGGGATCGTGGAGGATTTCCTTGACGAAGCTGCCGTCGATCTTGAGGAAGTCGACCGGGAAGTGCTTGAGGTAGCCGAAGGACGACAGCCCGGTACCGAAATCATCGAGCGCGAACCGGCAGCCGAGCTCCTTGAGCGCATGGATGAACCGGTTGGCCTGCGAGAAGCTGGCGATGGCCGCCGTCTCGGTGATCTCGAAGCAGATTTTCGAGGCGTCGATGCCGCTCCTGTGGAAATGCTCGATCACGAACGGCAGGAACTGGTCGTCGCCCAGGCTCTGCCCGGAGAGGTTGATCGAGCACATGGCGAGTTTCTCGCGCTCATCGGCCTCTGACACCAGCCAGCGAAACGCGTGCTCGATCATCCAGCGATCGATGTTGGGCGTCAGGCCGTAGCGCTCGGCCGCGGCGATGAACTGATCGGGCGCCACGATCTTCCCGGACTCGTCGCGCATGCGCAGCAGCAGCTCGTAATGCAGACCGGTCTGCGGCTGCTGCAGCGGACGGATCACCTGGCGAAAGATCTCGAAACGCCCGTCCTCGAGGGCATTGTTGATGCGCGCGGCCCACTGCATCTCGCGACGCCGCCGCATCAGATCGATGTCGTTCTCCTGGAAGCTGTAGATGCGATTGCGCCCGTTCTCCTTGGCGGCCGCACAGGCGCTGTCGGCCGCCGACAGCAGCGCCGCCACGTCGTCGTTCTCGGGCGAGATCGGCACCACGCCGACGCTCGCGCCCAGGCGGAACGTGCGCTCCTCCCAGGTGAACTTGTAGTTGCGGATGGCCTCGCGCAGCATCTCGGCGCTGCGGATCGCCTCCTCGAACGAGCAGCTCTCGAGCAGCACACCGAACTCGTCGCCGCCCAGCCGCGCCACGGTGTCGCGCCAGCGGATCTTGGACTTGAGCAATGCGCCGACCTGCCCGAGCAACGCGTCGCCGGCGCTGTGCCCGCAGTTGTCGTTGATGATCTTGAACTGGTCCAGATCGATGTGACACAGCGCATGGGACGCCTCGCGTGCACGGGCGCTCTTCAGCGCCCGCTCGAGCCGCGCCTCGAACTCGCGACGGTTCACCAGGCCGGTGAGGATGTCGTGGCTGGCGTGGTAGGACAGCTTGCGATTCAGCTCGCGGCTCTCGCTCACGTCATGGAACACCAGCACGCCGCCGCAGATCGCGCCTGAGCCGCCGCGAATGGGCGAGGCGCAGCTCTCGATGTACAGCTCGTTGCCGTCGCGACGGATGAGCAGCATCGGGCGCACCGACTTGATGGCGCGTGCCCGCCGGATGGCCACGGCGAGCGGGTTCTCGAGGGGCTCGCAGGTCTCTTCGTGGAAGCTGCGGAAGACCTCACCGACGAATCGTCCCTGCGCATCCTCGAGACGCCATCCGGTGAGTTCCTCGGCGACCGGGTTCAGATACTCCACACGGCCGTCCGGGTCGGTCGTGATGACGCCATCGCCGATCGACTGCAGCGTGATCTGGGCACTCTCCTTCTCCTTGTACAGTGCCTCCTCGTAGAGCTTGCGCTCGGTGACGTCGAGATCGACGCCGACGATGCGCAGCGCCCGTCCCTGCTCGTCGACCCGCGCCTTGGCGCGACTCACCACCCACACCCACAGCCCGTCCCGATGCCTGAGCCGGTGCACGCTCTCGAACAGCGGCTCCTTGCCCTCCAGGTGCTCGCGCAGGGCGGCGTGCACGCGCGGCAGATCCTCCGGGTGCACGAGCTGCTGCCAGTCCTCGAGCGAGGCGAGCTCGTCCGCCGCATAGCCCAGCATGGCTTGCCAACGCGGCGAGAACCAGGCGGTCTGTTTCTCGAGATCGAAGTCCCACAAGCCGTCGTTCGCGCCGTGCAAAGCCAGCTCGCTGCGCTCGCGCAGATCCTCGAAATGCCGCTTGTAGGCGAGCTGGGTGACGCCGCTGGCGTAGCTCGCGCCGAGCAGCTTGAGCGCCAGGTGCAGGTCGGCGTCCCAGCTTTCGCGTGGACGGGTCGAGCACATGGCGATGAAGCCGCCGAGACGCTCGCCGACGGCGAAGCCGATGAGCAGCACCGCCCCGACGCGCAGCGCGGCGAAATACGCGGCCTCCGCGGCGATCTCCTGGCGCGGCTGCGCCGTGTCACGGATCTCCACGATGCGATTGTGCGTCAGCCGTTCGCGCAGGTAGGGCAGGCCTTCGAGCGACACGCCGCTCAAGGTCTCGGGATTGAAGGCGGCGAACAGGCCGGGCGCGGCGAGCACCCCCTCGATGCAGGTACGCGCCTCGTCGAAGGTGGCGATGAACATGGCGTCGAGGCCCAGCCCCTCGCGCAGCGCCTCGAGGTTCTGCCGGACGACGGGCTCGGCGTCCTCGCGGGTCAGGTTCTGGAAATCGACCGCCGCCTTGATGAGTCGCACATCGAGGTCCCGGGCCTTGCGAGTCGCGGGGCCGGCAGGTCGAGCGAACAAGCCTCCGCTCTGCGCCATCGCAACGATCTGCTCAGCCGGGTTCGAAGCCATGACAAGGCTACTAGTCGGTGCGAAGTCCGACAGTACAAGGGTCGATCAGCATTCGGGCGCCACTCCTCCACGCTGTCCGTTTTGAAAAAGTAGTGCGGTCCAGCGATGTTGGCCGATGTTGCTCGGATTGTGGCATGGGCCTCGGAGCGATGGAAGTGACGCGTTGCTTTTCAGCGACCGCCGTAGGCGCGGGCGGCGCGCGCATCGCCCCGCGCGACGCAGTGCGGGTCCGCTGGGCCACTTACCAGGAACCAACGCTTGCGATTGGCCACCGCGACCTCGCGCGTGACCGCCGTGGTGAAGCACGCGGCGATGGCCTCCGGGTCGGCGAGCAGCATCCGTGAGGGACGCTGCGCGAGCCATGCCGCCGCATCGGCCGCCTCGGCGCGATGCTCGCGCCAGCGCGCATGCCCGAAATTCACGGTCGGGCGGCGCAGCTGCAAGAGGTATTGTTCCTTGTAGCCGACCAGGCCGAGCTCGGCCACGTCCGCGGTGGCCGACTCCACCAGACGCGCGAACGCGGCGCCCGAGCGCACGGCGTCCATCGCGGGGTTCGCCCAGTAGCCGATCACCAGCAGGGTCGCCGCCAGCGTCGCGCCCCAGGCGGCGAAGCCGCGTCGCGGACCGGCGACGGCGCAGGCGAGCGCGCCCAGCGCACCGATGAGCGCCAGCGGCCCAACGACATCGAGGCCGTAGCGCTCGAGCACGTGCGCGCGGATTCCGGGATCCACCAGCGCGTAGCCCGCGGCGCCGAACGCCACCGCCGCGACCAGCCCGGCCAGCGCGAAAACCATGCGTTGGGCGGACCGCTCGCCGGCAAGCTCGACGAGATACGGACCACAGATCAAGGCCAGCGCCGGCAGCGCTGGCAATACGTAGACGCCGCGCTTGCCCGAGCTGAAGCTGAAGAACGCCACCACCATCACGATCCACGTCAGCAGCAACAGGATGCGCAGATCGCCGTTGCGCAGGCTTGCGCGCCAGCGCGGCACCAGCCATGGCAGCAGCGCCGTGAGGGGCAGCCACAGGATCGGGATGACGTTGACCAGGAAATACCAGAAAGGTTTCAGGTGGTGCCAGGCGTTCGTATAGCGCTCGACGGTCTGCTCGAAGAAGATTTCGTCGGCGTAGGCGGCCAGGGAGGGGTCGGCGCGCAGAGCCAGCCACAACGGCACGAGCCAGACCGACACCGCCGCCAGCAACGCGAGCGGTCCGAGCGCCCAGGCCGCGCCGCCGCCGAGACGCGGCCGCGGCTGCCAGCGTGATCCGCGCGCCAGGACATACGGCACGAACAGCAGCAACGGCAGGAAGCCCACGCCCTTGGTGATGATGCCGAAGCCCGCCGCCGCCCACCCGAGTGCATGCCAGCCCCAGGCGGGGCCGAGCAGCAGATGGCGCAGCAGACCATAGAGCCCAAGGGTGGTCCAGAAACACAGCGTCGCGTCGATCTGCCCCTGCCGTCCCTGCCAGACGAACTGCACGGCGGCGAGCAGCGCAAGCCCCGCCGCCAGGCCGGCCTCCCGGCTCCACAGGCGCCGCCCGAGATCGTAGACGAGCGCCACGCAACCGAGCGCCGCCAGCAACGACGGCAGGAGGAACGCCACACGCAGGGACTGTGTGAGCCACAGCGATGCGGCGATCAGCCAGAAGAACAGCGGCGGCTTGTCCTCGTAGGTGTCCCCGCCGATCCGCGGGATCAGCCAGTCGCCGCTCGCCAGCATGTCGCGCGCGACCAGGGCGAAGCGCGGCTCGTCCGCCGGCCAGGGATCGCGCAGTCCGAGGCCGCTCGCCATGAGCACCAGACCCAGCCCCATGAGCAGAAGCAGATCGAGCGCGATCTCGCGTCCGCCGCGACGGCCGCGACGCCACACGCATCCCCAGGCGTGGCTCATCGCTCCGCGGCGCCCTCGTCCTCGAGCCGTCGCCGGACCAGCCACATGACGCCGAGCAGATCGACGATGCCCACCCACAGGCGGTTGCGCTCGCCGTACTTGGAATGACCACGCGTGCGCGGTCGATGCCCGACGGGCACCGAGATCACCTGCGCCCCCGCGCGCTGGAACAGCG
>QGUO01000216.1 GCA_003242495.1 Pseudomonadota bacterium
CGCCGGCTCGACCACGTACAGATTTTCGCCGTCCCACAGCATGCCGTGGAGGTCTTTGCCGCGGCTGGCGAGTCGCGCCCAGGAACCGGCGACGCCGTCGATGGCGCCACGATAGAGGCGCAGTTCTGCAGGGCCAGCCCCGGGCTTCATCCGGGCGCCGACGGGCGCCGCTACGCGCTGGTTGGACTCGAGCGTCAGCTCGAAGCGTCGCCCGTAGGCATCGAACGTCACATGACGCATGGGATCGGGATCTCCACCGAGCCCCGGCTTGCGCTCGAGCCCCATCGTGGCCGTGTGGCGCAGCTCGAGCGCCTCGGCGTACAGGACCTGTGCCCCGTGTCGCGCCGCGGCTGGCGCGGGGGGCGGGTGGGCCAGTGCCGCGGCGACCAGAAACGTGACGGCCGGCCACGCGCCGGCTCGACTTTCCCAGCGAGCCCTCATACTCCTCCCGATGAATGACGCCGTTTCGATCTTTCCCGCCAATGCCCCGAGGGCTCGCGAGGAGGGCGATGGAAACTGCGGCGGCGTTGTCTCATAGGCGCTGCGGCCTGGCAAGCTGTGCGCTGCGAAATGTGGCAGCGACGCGACTTATGTCACATTGTCACAGGGTGCGCTGCACCTGCATGAGGAGAAGCGCATCGGGCAGGCGCCGACCGACGGTCGGCGTCCGGCGGGCGTCCTGGAGGCGGCGCCGCCGCGGCGGTTGCTGTGAACACGCAGGGCGGGGCTGCACCATCTTGGCGCATCGGTCTTCGGGGGCTGCACCGTCATGGTGCAGGAACCCCCGGCGCGATGAAGCCGCAGCCGGCACGCAGCCGGGCATGGAACGTGCATCGCCCCGTCACGCTGCCGTCATGCAGGTATCCTGGCCCGGCCTGCCGCGGCCCTTTGAACGGCAACATTCTTTGATCCACGGAACCGCCCAGAGCGAAGTTCGAGACAGGAGCCACGGGGAATGAAACTCATCAGCGCAATCATCAAGCCCTTCAAACTCGACGACGTGCGCGCCGCGCTTTCGGAGATCGGCGTCTCGGGGATGACGGTGACCGAGGTCAAGGGTTTCGGTCGCCAGCGGGGTCATACCGAGCTCTATCGTGGCGCGGAGTACGTCGTGGATTTCGTGCCGAAGACGCGCATCGAGGTCGCGGTGCGGGATGACCTGGTGGATCAGGTGGTCGAGGCCATCATCGGGGCGGCCAAGACCGGCAAGGTGGGCGACGGCAAGATTTTCATCACCGATCTCGAGCGCGTACTGCGCATCCGCACGGGCGAGGCCGACGACCAGGCGCTCTGATGGAAGCCGGCGGCGCGGTGCTGCCACGGGCAGGCCGAGCCGCGCGCGACGCGGTATGCTTGCACGCATGCTGCACGCCATTTGCATCCGGGCACACGGCGGCCCCGAGGTCCTCGAATGGCAGCCCGTCGAGGTCGGCGCGCCCGGTCCGACCGAAGCGCGGGTGCGTCATACCGCCGTCGGGCTCAACTTCATCGACATTTATCAGCGCACGGGTTTGTACCCGGCCTCGCTGCCCGTCATTCCGGGTCGCGAGGCAGCCGGCGTGGTCGAAGCCGTCGGCGCCCGCGTCAGGCATGTCGCGCCTGGGGATCGGGTGGCCTACGTCTCATCGACGCCGGGCGCCTATGCCGAGCAGCGCGTGCTCGACGCTGCGCAGCTGGTGAAGCTTCCCGACGGCATCAGCGACGAGCAGGCCGCGGCCGTCATGCTCAAGGGCTTGACGGCGTACATGCTGGTGCGTCGTGTGCACCGGCTGCGCAGCCGCGAGACCGTGCTGATCCATGCGGCTGCCGGAGGGGTCGGCCTGCTCACGGTGCAATGGGCGGCACACCTCGGCGCCCGCGTGATCGGCGTGGTGAGCTCGCCCGACAAGGCCGCGCTGGCGCGCCGGCACGGCGCCACCGAGGTGCTGCTCACGGATGAGGACTGGGTGGCTGGTACGCGGGCGTTCACCCGTGGGCAGGGGGTGGAGGTCGTCTACGACTCGGTCGGCAAGGCGACGTTCGCGGGATCGCTCGATTGCCTGGCCCCTCGTGGACTCCTGGTGACGTTCGGCAACAGCTCGGGCCCGCCGCCGGCCATCGAGCCCCTGGAGCTCGCCCGTCGCGGCTCGCTGTTCCTGACGCGACCCACGGTGTTCGATTACACCCGCACGCCCGCCGAGCTCGCGCGTGCCGCACGCGAGCTGTTCGATCTCGTTCAGCGCGGGGTGCTCAGCGTGCACATCGGCCAGCGCTATCCATTGGCCGACGCCGCTCGTGCGCACGCCGATCTCGAGGCGCGGCGCACCGTCGGCTCGACGGTGCTGACCGTCAACGCTCCGTGATGGGGGCCCAGCGCGGCTGGTTGCAGACGCGCTCACACCAGGCGCGAATGTTCGGGTACGGGGCCAGATCGAAGCCGCCTTCGTGCGCCACGTGCGTGTACGCGTAGACGGCGATGTCCGCCAGCGAATAGCGCCCGCCCGCCAGGAAATCGCGGTCGCGCAGGCCTTCCTCCAGTACGTCGAGCGCTGCGTAGCCGTGCTTCTTCTTCTCGACCAGCTTCTCGCCGAGCTCGGCGCGGGTCTTGCCGAGCGAGCCGACCCAGAAACGCACCATGCCGATGTTCGGCTCGAGGTTGTACTGCTCGAAGCACATCCATTGCCACATGCGCGCGCGCTCGAAGCTCTCGTCGGGAACCAGCTCGGTTCCCTCGGCGAGATAGGAGATGATCGCGTGACTTTCCGCCAGGTGGCCCTTGCCGGGCACCTCGAGCACTGGGATGCGTCCGTTGGGATTGATCGCCAGGAACGCGGGCTTGCGTGTCGCGCCGTTCTTGATGTCGATCTCGGTGAGCTCGTACGGCAGCGAAAGGTATTTCAGAACGAGTCGGACCTTGTAGCCATTTCCGGAGGGCAGGTAATCGTATAGGCGGTACATCGTCTCTCCTAGAAGTCGGCGACGCTGCCCAGTGCATGCTCGAGGCGTCCGCCTGCCCGCCCGCGCTCCCCGTGAGGCACCCTGCCCGATGCCCCGCCAGCTCGCAGGCGGACGCGCGCAACGTCCACGCGACTTGCTCGTTATGCGCGCAGCGTCTCCGCTCCGCGCGATATCGCCAGCGCCCCGCTGCGTACGACCTCCAGGACCTCCCCGAGACCCCCCATCTCGACGATGAACCTGTTGATCTGCGATTCGCTGTCGGTCAGTTCCACGGTATAGCTTTCCGCGTCGTCCGACAAGACACGCCCGCCCGCCTGCGCCACGCTCGCGCGCAGCGCCGGCAGCCGCTCGGGTGTCGTGCGTACCTTGATCAGCAGCAGCTCACGTTCGACATGCTGGTCGCGCGTCATGTCCTCCACGTTCACCACGTCGATGAGCTTGAGGGATTGATTGACGATCTGCTGGATCACCTGATCCGTGCCGCTGGTGACGACCGTCAGGCGCGAGACCGTCGGGTCGTCGGTGGGCGCGACATTCAGCGACTCGATGTTGTAGCCGCGGGTGGAGAACAGGCTCGCGACGCGCGTGAGCGCCCCCACCTCGTTCTGAAGCAGGATGGAAATAATGTGGCGCTTGCGCGAGCTCATTCCGGTTCTTCCTCTGGTCTGCGGGTTCCCCCAAGCTTCCGGAGACGGTGTCACGATGGTCATGTGCGTCGTCGGTGCGGATTTCCGGTCGTGGCGGAGATACGGGGAAGCATACGGGATGCGCTGCGGCTGCGCCTAGTGTCTGACGAGCCGGTCCCGGCCATCCGCGAGCGGGCCGAGGGCGGCCGGACCGCAAGCCGCCGCGTCCGTCACGCCGGACGGAGCGAGACTGCCCTCCGGCCGCCCTCGCGGACGGCCCGGGCGTCGCCGCCGGGGGCGGGCGGGCCGCCCGCCGGCCCGCCCGCTCGGCCGGTGGCCAAGTTTCCGTGCCTGCCCCTTTCGCGCGGCCGGCATGACTGTTAGGCTTTTGGCACTGCATTAAACCTGCCGATCCCAGTCATCCAGGCGGAAAGTTCAGCCGTGAAAGAGAGTTACGCCGCGGTCGCTGCGACCGCTCATCCCCTTGCCGGACGCGAGATGTCGGGAGCCGAGATCCTCGTACAGGTCCTGGCGGATGAGGGCGTCGACACCGTCTTCGGCTACAGCGGCGGCGCCATCCTGCCGACCTACGACGCGATTTTCGTCCACAACCAGGCCTGCGAGCGCGAGTCGCGGCCGCGCATGCCGCTCATCGTTCCGGCCAACGAGCAGGGCGCCGGCTTCATGGCTGCCGGCTACGCCCGGGCGAGCGGCAAGGTGGGCGTCTGCCTGGTGACGTCCGGGCCGGGCGCGACCAACACGGTCACGCCGGTGCGTGACTGCATGGCGGATTCCATCCCCATCGTGGTCATCTGCGGGCAGGTCGCCACCGCCGCCATCGGCAGCGACGCCTTCCAGGAGGCGCCGGTCGCGAGCATCATGGGCTCGGTGGCCAAGCATGTCTTTCTGGTGACCGATCCCACCAAGCTCGAGGCCACCGTGCGCACCGCCTTCGAGATCGCCCGCACGGGGCGACCGGGGCCCGTGGTCATCGATGTCCCCAAGGATGTGCAGAACTGGCGCGGACCGTTCCAGGGCGCCGGGCGCCTGCCTGTCCCGGGATTTCGGCATCGCATGAACCGCCTGGCGCGCAACTCGCTCGGCGAGGCGGAATGCGAGCGCTTCTTCGCGATGCTCGGCGAGGCCAAGCGGCCGCTGATCTATGCGGGGGGCGGTGTGGTGCATGCCGGCGCGGCCCATGCGCTGCGCACGTTCGCGACGGAGCACGACATTCCGGTCGTGACGACCCTGATGGGTCTCGGCGCGTTCGATACCACGCACGAGCTGTCCATGCACATGCTGGGCATGCACGGCGCGGCCTACGCCAATTACGCCGTGGAAGACTGCGACTTCCTGATCGCGCTCGGTGCGCGCTTCGATGACCGCGTAGCGGGCAATCCGCGCAAGTTCGCCGCCAACGCCCGCATCGCGCACATCGACATCGACGCCTCCGAGATCAACAAGGTCAAGACGGTCGAGTGGCACCACGTGGGCTTGCTCGATGAAGCTCTCGAGGCGCTCATCGCGTACGGACGACGCACGGGCTTCAAGCGTGACCGCAGCCAGTGGCTGGAGCACTGTGCGGCCCTCAAGCGCGTGCACGCGATGAACTACGACCGCGCGAGTCCGCTCATCCAGCCGTACCACGTGATCGAGGAGATCAATCGGATCACGCGCGGCGACGCCATCATCAGCACCGGCGTGGGCCAGCACCAGATGTGGGCGGCGCAGTACTTCGATTTCAAGCATCCGCGGCTGTGGCTCACCTCGGGCAGCATGGGCACCATGGGATTCGGATTGCCGGCCGCGATCGGCGCGCAGATCGCCAATCCGGACCGCCTGGTGATCGATATCGACGGCGACGCCAGCATCCGCATGAACCTCGGAGAGTTGGAAACGGTCACGACCTATGACCTGCCGGTGAAGATCGTGGTCCTCAACAACTGCGGCGACGGCATGGTCAAGCAGTGGCAGAAGCTGTTCTTCAAGGGGCGGCTCTCGGCATCCGACAAGTCGCTGCACAAGAAGGACTTCATCAAGGCGGCGCAAGCCGACGGCTTCAAGTATGCCGTGCGGCTCGAGAACAAGGCGGACGTGCCGCGCGTCGTGCGCGAGTTCATCGACTTCAAGGGTCCGGCCTTCCTCGAGGTGATGATCGACCCGGACGCGGGCGTATATCCGATGGTCGGGCCGGGACAGGCCTACGACCAGATGATCACGGGCGATCACATCCCGTCGCGCCATCGCGCCGAAATCCAGGCGCCGGGCGAGTCGGAGATGTTCTAGACGCTGCTCGTGCTCCCGGGCGTCGCCCGCCGCCGGCGAGCGGCGCCCGCTGCCTGCTTCCGCGCCTGGTCGCCCGGTGGCCGGCGCGGTCGTCCAGCGGAATGCATCTGATCTTCGCGCTCCACTCCGCCCGGGGCTGACCCGCACGGGCAACATGCTCTGATTCCGCTGTCCTTTCCCCCGAGGTTCGAAACAGTTTCCTCGGTCCGCCGCCATGTTGCGGTCCACTATGCGGACAGTCATGTCGATAACGTCGGTGTCATTCCGCGTCGCATCGACTCGTGGGCGACCGTCGATCTGGGTCAAAAGTGCCAATGGACGTTCGCGAGCTTTGAAGTAGTGCTACGGGATCTCGCAGTTCCTCGAAGCGCCTCGGCCGCCCCTTTTCAAGGATTACCAGGATCCCGATCTGCGGGCGATCGTCCCGACACGACCGTTCATACGCGTCCTGCGGCTCGAGGTGTCCAGACAAAGGGAGCTGGTCCCGCGGGTGT
>QGUO01000217.1 GCA_003242495.1 Pseudomonadota bacterium
TGTCTACACCGCGCTCACGCCCCCGTACCGCACGGCCAACATGCCCATCACGCGCACCAGTGAACTGCTGGCATTGGCCGAGCTCGACCTCGCCACGTATCGCAAGCTCGAACCGTACGTGACGGCATTGCCCCTCGATGCGCGGCTCAACGTCTGCACGGCCCTGCCCGAGGTGCTCGATGCATACCGGCTGGGCGAGGTGGAATTCACGCCGGCACGTGACAATGTCGCGGAAACCCGCCAGGAACAAGGCTGTTATCCGGACAAGCAGACCTACCTGAGCGTGATCACCGACGCGCAGCTGCGCCAGGAGCTCGAGTCACTGCTCGTCGAGCAGAGCGCTTACTTCCGGGCAACCATCTGGGTCACAATAGGCACCGTTCAGTTCACGCAGTACAGTCTGCTGTATCGAACACCGGCCGGCGCACGGGCCATCCTGAGAAGCTTCGGCACGTCCTAGGAAAGAAATCCGATGCCAGTCCTGCGAATCACGCCATGCGCCGCCGTGCGCCATCGACCGGAGGGTGGCCGCCGGTGACGGACGTGCTGGTCGTTCGCCTGCATCCCGCCGGGCCGGCGCCCGACGAGGGCGAGGCGCCCTGGTCACGGGTCGAGTGGCTCACCGTCGGCCCATCCGGGGACAAGCGCGGCGCGGTCGGTTCGGGCACGCTCGCCGAGGCCGCGGCCCATGCGCCGGGGCGCAAGGTCATCGGCCTGGTGCCCGGCACCGGCGTGCTGCTCGCCGAGCCGGTGCTGCCCGTCAAGAGCAGCGCCAAGCTGGCGCAGGTGGTGCCCTTCGCGATCGAGGATCAGCTCGCCACCGATGTCGAGGAGCTGCATTTCGCGCTCGGCCGGCGCAAGGGCACCGCTTCCACGCCCGTGGCCGCGGTCGCGCACGAGCGCATGTCCCAGTGGCTGAGTGCTTTCTCCAGCGCCGGGCTGCACCTCGATGCCCTGTACGCCGAGACCGCCGCCCTGCCCGTCACGCCGAACGGCGTCTCCCTGCTCATCGACGGTCCGCGCGTGTACGTGCGTCGCGAGAACGCGCCGGGCGCGGTGCTCGATGTGGAGCCGCTCATCGAAGGCCTGCAGCTCGCGCTCGCCTCGGGCGAGGAAGCACGCGAGCATGTCACCCTGTGGCTCACCGAGGAGGTGTACGAACGCGAGCGCGACCTGCTCGAGGGGCTGCGCGAGTTCACTGCCAGCCTGCAGTTCAAGCTGCTTGCGGAGGGCGCGCTGCCGCTGCTCGCCGCGCAGGCGATGCAGACGCCCCCGGTGAATCTTCTGCAGGGTCCCTACGCCGTCAAACGCCGGCTGCAGATGTCGTTCTCGCCCTGGCGTCACGTCGCCGCGCTGGCGGTCGCGTGCTTCGCGCTGCATCTGGGCGTGAAGGGATGGCAATACTTCAGCGACCGGCGCACCGAGGCCGAGCTCGATGCCCAGATCGCCGAGCTGTTCCAGGCGGCCCTGCCCGGCGCGCCGGTGCCCGATGCGCTGCGCGCCCGCTCCATGGTCGAGGCGCGGCTCGCGGCCCTGCGCGGCACGGGCCCGGCCGGCGGCCTCATGGCCGCGCTCGACACCTTGGGCGAGGCCATCTCGCAGACACCCGACACCCAGATCGAGGCGCTCTCCTATCGCAACAACGTGACCGACCTGCGCGTGACGGCGCCCTCGGTCGACGCCCTCGATCGCATCCAGCAGGTGGCCGCCGAGCGCGGCGTGGCCGCGGAGATCCAGGCCGCCAATCCGCGCGACTCGCGTGTCGAGGGCCGCCTGCAGTTCAAGTCACCGGGCTGACCGCATGCAGAAGCTGAACGACTGGTGGTTCTCGCTCCAGCCCCGCGAACGATGGCTCATCAGCGGCGGCGCGGTCCTGCTCGCGGTCGTGGCGCTCTACACGTTCGCGCTCGCGCCCTTCTATGCCGCCGTCGACGCGCAGGCCGAGCGCATCGCGCGCAAGGAAACCGATCTTGCATGGCTGCGCAGCGCCGTCCCCCAGGTGCAGGCGCTCGCCGCGCGCCAGCCCGCCGCCGCCGTGCCTGGCGACGAGTCCCTGGTGGTGCTCGTCGACCGCACCGCGCGCGAGTCGGGACTGAGCACCGCGCTCACCGGCCAGACGCCGGCCGGTCAGTCGGCCATCCGCGTGCGGCTCGAGTCCGCCGCCTTCGACGCCATGCTGCAGTGGCTGGGGACCCTGCAGCAAGCTCACGCCGTGAGCGTCGAATCGGCGACCATCGACCGCACCGCCAAGCCGGGGCTCGTCGATGCCAGCCTGGTACTGAACCGCGCGGGCGGCTGAATGCGCAAGCTCTGGTCCCTCACGGCCCTCGGGGTCGGTGCCTACCTCGTCTTCCTGATCGTCACCCTGCCGGCCGGCATCGTGCTCGCCCGGCTGCAGCCTCATGGGATTTATGCCAGCGGCGTCACCGGGACGGTGTGGCGCGGCAGCGCCGCGTACCTGCAGGTCGGGGATGTGCCGCTGGGCCGCGTCGCCTGGGACCTGCATGCTCTGCCGCTGTTGCTTGCCCGCCTGCAGGCCGATGTCGATCTCTCCCACCCCGGCGGCTTCGGGCAGGCGCTGCTGGTCGCGCGCGCCGGCGGCCGCGTGCAGCTGCGCAATCTCACCGCATCGCTCCCGGTCGCCGCCTTGCCGCGCCACCTGGTGAGAGGTCAATGGAACGGCACGGTGAACCTGCGCTTCGAGGAACTTGCGCTCGAGGACGGCTGGCCGGTACGCGCCCTCGGCCGTGTCGAAGTCATGGACCTGACCAGCCGGGTGCGCGAGCTCGGCAATCTCGGCAGCTTCGCGCTCACCTTTCCCGGGCGCCCGGACGATGCCCCTTCCTCCACCGGCAACGACGCCCCAGGCGCGGGTCTGACCGGCATGCTCGAGGACCTGGGCGGTCCGTTGCTGATCAACGGCACGCTCGAGCTGCGCTCCGATCGCAGCTGGCTGCTCGAAGCCATGGTCGCCACGCGCCCGGAGGCGCCCGCGCGCATCGCCGACATGCTGCGCTTCCTCGGTGAGCCCGACGCCCAGGGCCGCCGCCCGTTGCGCCTCGAAGGCACCCTGTAGGCCCGCTGCGGCACCGCTCTGTACTCGAGTACACTGGGCGCCGCGAACGGCGCGACCGATACTGACGCGACACGCACCGGCAACGGATCAGCCGCCCGTGAGCACTGGCCGTGAGCAACATGGGGATGGTGGCGATGGCGACGCAGCGCTCGGCGAAGACCCGGAACAAGACCCGTGCCCGCACCGCCTCGAGCAAATCGGCCGCGACGCCCAGGCGCGCGGCGGCCAAACGCGACGCAGCGGGCGCGGCAGGCGCCGGCGGCCGGGCGCGCACCATCATCTACGTGCACGGCATCGGCAACAAGCCGCTGCCGGAGACGCTCAAGTGCCAGTGGGACGAAGCGCTGTTCGGCTTCAATCTCGGTGAGCGCAGCCGCCTCGCCTACTGGGTGAACCGGCTGCGCTATCCCGAGCCTGTCGCGGCGACCTGCAAGTCCGCCGACGCCACGCAGCCGGACGGCGTCACCGATCCGGCGGCATTCGGCATCAACGCATTGGGCGAGCCGGTGGCCGGCGTGGAGCCCTTGATTCCGCAAGAGGTCAGCGACGCGCGTGCACGCCGGTCGCTGGCACGCATCGCCGAGGAGACCACCCGCCGCGTCGATGTCGATCCCCGCGCGCTGGGCGCGGCCAGCTACGGCCCGCGCATCCTGCCGCTGCCGCGGCCGTTGCGCGAGCTCATCACCCGGCGCATCACCAAGCTGTTCTTGAAAGACGTCAATGATTTTCTGTTCGTCGAGGAACGGCGCGAGGCCATGCGCCGCAGCCTGCGCGAACGGCTCGCGACCGGCGGTGGCCCGTTCGTGGTGATCGGACACAGCCAGGGCTCCATGGTGGCCTACGACGTGCTGAGCGCGCTCGCGCCCGACGAGTTCGACATCGAGCTGTTCGTGACCATCGGCTCGCCGCTGGGGCTCACGGAAGTGCAGGACCGACTCAGGACCATCACCGGCCAGCCGAAGCGCCTTGCCGTGCCGCGTGCGGTCAAGCGCTGGGTCAACGTCTCCGATCCCTTCGACCCGGTGTGCGCCGACAAGCGCCTCGCCGAGGAGTACCGGGCAAGCGGCGGCGTCGCCGTCGAGGACTGCGTCCGCCTGAACGCCGACTCGCCGCGCGATCCGCACTCCGGCACCGGATATCTGCGGCTGGATGCGGTGCGCGAGCCCGTGCTCAGGGCCGTCGACCAGGCGCTGTTTCAGCGCATCGCGCCCTTCACCATCGCGCGCGACCTGGCCAACGCCATGGAGAGCCTGGGCGACCAGGATCGTTATCCGGTGCTCATCGAGCTGCGCAATCAATGGCACGGCGGACGCATGCGTGCGCCCGGCGAGGTGCGCGCCGAGCTCGTTGCCTGGATCGAGCGGGCCATCGCCGCGGCCGATCCACCGGAGACACCGGAAGACATCGATCTCGAGGTGCTCACCGATTATGTCTCGGCCAAGCTCACTCGCGCCGAGGTCGAACGCCTGTCCGCCGAGCTGGGACACGCGGCCGTGTACCGCATGTTCCGCAACGCCGCCAAGCGCGCCCTGCTCACCGAATCCATCGACGTGGTGCAAGCGTCCATGGCGCATCGCGGCTACCGCGCCCGCGGCGAGGGCATCACCTGGGCGGTGCTCGACTCGGGCATCGATCCGCACCATCCGCACTTCCATGGCGGGACCGAGGACTCGAGCATCCAACAGGTCTTCGATTGCCTGAAGCCCGGGCCGGTGCGCGAATGGCACCCCCGCAAGAACCCCGACGTCGGCCTCGACCGTCACGGCCACGGCACCCATGTGGCGGGCATCATCGCCGGGAGCATGGACGAGCTGTCGATCTCGGGCATCGCGCCGGCCGCCAGGCTCATCTCATACAAGGTGCTGGACGACGACGGCCGCGGCAGCGATGCGAAGATCATCAAGGCGCTGGATCACATCCACGAGCTCAACCGCGCCTCGGGCACGCTCGTGGTGCACGGCGTGAACCTGAGCCTCGGCGGACCATTCGACCCGCAAGTGTTCGGCTGCGGCGATACGCCGGTCTGCAAGCAGCTGCGCAAGCTGTGGCGTCAGGGCGTGGTGGTGGTGCTCGCCGCCGGCAACGAAGGCTACCTGGAGCTCGGCGAAGCGGAGATGCCGGTCGGGCTCAACATGGATCTGTCGATCGGCGATCCCGCCAATCTCGAGGAGTCCATCGCGGTCGGCTCCATCCACAAGAGCAAACCGCATCTGTACGGGGTGTCGTACTTCAGCTCGCGCGGTCCGACCGCCGACGGCCGCGGCAAGCCCGACCTGGTCGCGCCCGGCGAGCGCATCCTCTCCTGTCGCGCGGGCGCCGACCCGCACGACCGTACGCTCGAGGGCCTGTACATCGCGATGAGCGGCACCAGCATGGCGGCACCGCATGTCTCGGGTATCATCGCCTGCTGGCTCTCGGCGCGCCGCGAGTTCATCGGCTACCCGGACAGGGTGAAGACGCATCTGCTCGCGCATTGCACGGATCTCAAGCGCGATCGCATGCACCAGGGCGCGGGCATGCCGAATCTCGTAAAGATGCTATTGGGCTCCTGAGCCGCGAGTGCCTCACACCGGCACTTCGCGCATGGCGCCGAGCAGCGGAAAGTACAGCGCGGCGCGCACCGGCTGCCCGGGGCGATACATACGCATCAGCTGCGCATAGCGCATCAGCTGCGGCCGATAGCGGTGCACCTCGTCATCGAGAAACGTTTCGAGGCCGCCGCCCTCGTGCATGCTGGTCTTGAAGTCGACGATCCAGCGCGTGCCCTGCTCGTCGACGAACGTGCGATCGATCACCACGTCGCGCAGGCGGCCGTCGACCAGTCCCGTCAGGGCGAGCTCGGACTCCACCTCGGTGAGTGCGCCTTCGAGGCCGAGCAGGCGCCGCCCCAGCGGATCCTCGAGGGTGCGCACCAGCGCGCGGACCGCCCGCTCACAGGCCGCTGCGCAGCGCTCGGGCGGCACGCCGAGTTCGGCGAGCTCCGCGAGCAGCCGGGCACGATGCTGGGTCGGATCGTAGCGGTCGGCGACACCCAGCCGGGTCAGCCGGTCGAGCTCGCGATGCACCAGCGTGCCGACATGGCGCCCGGTCTCCGACACCCAGTCGAACTCCGGGCGCTCGGCGTCGGCGCCGGCCGGCGCGACGGACGCTGCCCAGTCGAGCGCCGCATCGGCGCCGGGCGGCTGCCATTCGAGCGGCAGACGTCGCAAGGGCATCGCGGCCGCTTCCTCGAACCGCAAGGCCTCCTGGTGCGGCTGCAG
>QGUO01000630.1 GCA_003242495.1 Pseudomonadota bacterium
CACCCGACCCGCCCCCCCCTGCGGTGCCCCCGTCAGGTTGCCCCCGGGCGCCGCCCGGGCCCGGCCCGCTCCGGCGCACGCCGGTGGCGCGCGTGCGGCCTCGCGGCGTCAGTCCTCGCCGCCGTTGCCGCCGTTGCCGTTCTCTTCGCCCTCGGCCGAGTCGGCCACGATGCACTCCAGGCCCACCAGGCGATCGCCCTCGTCGAGGCGGATCAAGCGCACGCCCTGGGTATTGCGCCCCTGGACCGAGATGTCCTTGACCGGCGTGCGCACCAGCGTGCCGCTCGAGCTGATCAGCATCACCTCGTCATCCGGGGAAATCTGCAGCGCCCCGACCATCCGACCGTTGCGCTCGGTGGTTTGCAGGGCGATCACGCCCTGACCGCCGCGCCCATGGAGGGGGAACTCCTCGACCGGCGTGAGCTTGCCGTAACCATTCTCCGAGGCCGTGAGAATCATGCCCTCGGCGCCGAGCACGATGAGCGAGATGACTTCCTCGCCCGGCGGCAGACGGATGCCACGCACGCCCGCGGCATTGCGGCCCATGGGACGCACGTCGTTTTCCTCGAAACGAATGGCCTTGCCGCCGCTCGAGCACAGCACGATGTGCTTGGCGCCGTCAGTGATGTCCACGCCCACCAGCCGATCGCCCTCCTCGAGCTCGATGGCGATGATGCCCGCCTGGCGCGGTCGCGAGAACGCCTCGAGCGAGGTTTTTTTCACCGTGCCGCGCGCGGTGGCCATGAACACGAACTTGTCCGGCTCGAACTCGTGAATAGGCAGCACGGCATTGATGCGCTCGCCCTCCTGCAGCGGCAGCAGGTTCACGATTGGCCTGCCGCGCGAGCCGCGGCTCGCCTGCGGCAGCTGATAGACCTTGAGCCAATAGACCTTGCCCGCGCTCGAGAAGCACAGCAGGGTGTCATGGGTGTTGGCGACGAACAGCTTGTCGATGAAATCCTCGTCCTTGACCGCGGCCGCCGCCTTGCCGCGCCCGCCGCGACGCTGCGCCTGGTAGGCGGTCACCGGCTGCGCCTTGGCGTAGCCGCCATGCGAGAGCGTCACGACCACGTCCTGCTGCTCGATCAGGTCCTCGATGGTGAGGTCCGAATGGTTCTGCACGATCTCGGTGCGCCGTGGATCGCCGTAGCGGGCGCGGATCTCTTCGAGCTCCTCGCGGATCACGGCGAGCAGCCGCTCGGGCCGGCTCAGGATGTCCCCGAGATCCTGGATCTGCGCGAGCAGCTCCTGGAACTCGGCGAGGATCTTGTCCTGCTCGAGCCCGGTGAGCCGGTGCAGTCTCAGGTCGAGAATGGCCTGGGCCTGCACCTCGGACAGCCGGTAACCGCGTCCGCCCGCGGGATCCTCCACGTCCATCAGGCCGTACTCGCCGGACAGGCCGTCCGGCCGCACCGAGACATCGCCGACCCGTGCGAGCATCTGGGGCACCGCCCCGGCCGGCCAGACACGGTTCATCAGGGCGGTCTTCGCCTCGGCCGGTGAAGGCGACGCCTTGATGACGGCGATCACCTCGTCGATGTTGGCGAGCGCCACGGCCAGGCCTTCGAGCACATGGGCACGCTCGCGCGCCTTGCGCAGATCGAAGATGGTGCGCCGCGTGACGACCTCACGGCGGTGGCGCAGGAACGCCTCGAGCATCTCCTTGAGATTGAGCAGCCGCGGCTGCCCGTCGTGCAGCGCGACCATGTTGATGCCGAACACCGTTTCCATCGGCGTGTGCTTGTACAGGTTGTTCAGCACGATGTCGGCC
>QGUO01000218.1 GCA_003242495.1 Pseudomonadota bacterium
CGTCCAGTCCGTATATGCGCCCACCACCGGACCGAGATAAGGCAGGCAGATCTCGAGATTGCGGCGGAAGTCCATCTCCTCGGGCTCGACGATGCCGCGCTCCGGGTTCTCGATGGCCCAGACCAGGCCGGAGAGCACCGCTACGCAGACCTGCAGGCTGGTCGCGTTGTTGTGCGGGGCCAGCTTGCGTGCCTCCTCGATGGACAGCTGTGAGCCGTACCAGTACGCATTCCTGGCATGCCCCGCGAGCAGCACGCCGAGCTCGTCGATGCCCTCGGTGATCTCGTGCATCAGAATGCGCTTGCGCGCCTGCTGGCGCCAGTTGCGACCGGCGAGCTCGTGGATCGACAGCACGGCATCGTCGCAGGGGTGGTACGCATAGTGCACGGTGGGACGATAGGCCGGACTCTCGCCCTCGCCTTGCGTCAGGTAATCGGAGATCGAAATCGATTCGCTGTGCGTGATGAGAAAGCCATGGATGTGCCCGGCGCGCGGTGTCCAGGTGCGCACGCGGGTGCTGGCCCCGGGCTGCAGCAGGTAAATGGCGCTCTGGCGGCCGAACTCATGGCGCCGGCCGTGCACCGGCAGGCTTTTCTCGTGCGTGCCCCAGCCGAGCTCGGCCGGCTGGCAGCCCTCGCTGACGAAGCCGTCCACCGACCAGGTGTTCACGAACTCGCCCGGGCGCTTCGACACGTTCGCCACTTGCGTGTCGCGCTCGGCGATGTGAATCACTTTCACGCCCAGGCGGGCGGCAAGGTCGGCCCACTCCGCGCGTGTGCCCGGCGAGCTCGCCAGGGCGCCGACGTCCACCCCGGTGTCGGCGGCGACATTGATCAGAGCCTGCTTGACGAAATGCGAGACCAGTCCCGGATTCGCGCCATGCGTGATCACCGCGGTGGGCCCCCCGCCCTGCGCCTTGCGCAGCGTCAGCATCTGCTCGCGCAGCGCATAGTTCGTGCGCATGGAGGGTGACAGGCTCGGATCCGTATAACCGCCCGGCCAGGGCTCGATGCACGTATCGAGATACAACGCACCCTTGGCGTGACAGAACTTCACGAGCGCGACGCTCGAGACATCCACGGAGACATTGAGCAGAAAGTCGCCCCGAGCGATCAGCGGGTCGAGCACGCGCTCGTAGTTCTCGGGCGTGAGCGCCTCGACCATGAGCTTGATTCCGTACTCTTCGGCCACCGCGCGCCCGGCCTCATCTGCCGCGACGATGGTGATGCGTTCGCGCGTGATGCCGACATGGCGCAGGATCAGAGGCAGCACACCCTGGCCGATGCTGCCGAAACCGATCATGACCAGCCGGCCCGGGAACAGGACATGCACGGGATGTTGAGACATTGTGGGAATCGACCTCGGGGGGTGAGCTCGGCGGGCGGCGGGGGAAAGTGTACTCAATATCATTCCCGCCAGTGCGGCGGATAGGTCCGCTCGTATCCCGGGAGAGCCTCGATGCGCCGGATCCAGGCGGCGATCGCGGGATAGTTCGTCTCGAGCGGCAGCAGCCGGTTGCGCAGCTCCGCCGCTTCGCGCCGCGCGAGCGCGCGCAGGAGAATCTGAATGCCGGGGAACACCGCGATGTCTGCCGCGGAGAACGCCTCGCCGACCAGCCACTCGGACTTCGCCAAACGCCCCTCGATGGTCCGCGCCTCGCTCTCCACGACGCGCACGGCGCGCTCCACTTCCTCGATCCGCTCCTCCACGCCCTGGAACAGGATGGCCGAGATGATTCTCATGAGTTGATCTTCGACGTACGCCTGGTACTCGGCGATCACCCGCATGATCGTGCCGGCTTCCGCGGGATCGCGCCCGAACAGCGGACGCTCGGGGTACTTGCGCTCGAGATAGGTGAGAATGGCCAGCGACTCGAAGCAGACATAGTCGCCATCCTTGAGCACCGGTACGCGCCCGCGCGGGTTCATGGCCAGCAGCTCGGGCGACTTGTGCTCCTGCTTGGCAAAGCTCACCAGGTGAGAAACGTACGGGATCTGCTTGTACTCGAGTCCGAGCAGTGCGCGCCAGGAATAGGGGCTGCCGCTGCCCCACCACAGTTCCAGTGCCATGTGGACGATCCAACCCGTGCGAGGTCGTCGATTGTAGCCGCCCGCGCGGCTGCGCCAAAGGTCGGCGTGCGACACGCCCTCGTCGCCGGGCCGGCGCCCCGGGGCGAGCGAGTCGATGCCGCCGCATTCGGCCGGACCGCGGCAGATGCGGAGGGAACCGCCACGACGCTTCTGCTATCTTCCGCGCCCCACCTTCAGCCGCCTGCGAGGCCGCACCCCAAGTGGACCGCCTGCCGGAGACATCGTCGCGCGCCAGCTGGACGATCGCAGACTCCCTCGAGCTGTACCAGGTGCCTGCGTGGGGACGAGGCTATTTCGGCATCAATGCCGCCGGCCACGTGGTCGTGCGCCCCGACGGCGAGGACGGCGCGGCGGGGCGCGACATCGACCTCTATGAGGTCGTCCAGGGCCTCGAGGCGCGCGACCTGACCGCGCCGGTGGTGATCCGCTTTTCCGACATCCTGCGCAATGGTCTCGTGCGCCTGCGCGATGCGTTCGCACAGGCCATCGCAGAGAACGATTACCGCAACCGCTACATCGCAGTGTTTCCCGTCAAGGTGAATCAACAACGCCTGGTCGTCGAGGAAGTGTATCGCTACGGACGCGAGTTCGGCTTCGGGCTCGAAGCGGGCTCGAAGCCCGAGCTGCTCGCCGTGATGGCGATGACCGAGGATGCGCCGCAGCGCCTGATCGTGTGCAACGGCTTCAAGGACGACAGTTACATCGAGGCGGTGATCCTCGCCAGCAAGCTCGGGCGCACCATCGTCCCGGTGATCGAGAACTTCGAGGAGCTCGGGCTCGTGCTCAAGCACGCCGAACGTTACCAGGTGCGCCCGCGCATCGGCGTGCGCGTGAAACTCGCGAGCGAAGGCGCGGGCCGCTGGCGCAGCTCGGCCGGCGAGAAAGCGAAGTTCGGCCTGTTCGTCAGCGAGATTCTCGACCTGGTGCGCATGCTCAGGGAGCGCGACATGCTCGACTGCCTGGAGCTGGTGCACTGCCATCCCGGCAGCCAGCTGCAGGACATCCGTCGCATAAAGGATGCGATCAACGAGCTCGCGCACGTGTATGCCGAGCTGAAGCTCATGGGCGCGGGGCTCCAGTACATCGACGTCGGCGGCGGCCTGGGTGTCGACTACGACGGCAGTCGCACCAACTTCGAATCTTCGATGAACTACACGATGAACGAGTACGCGAGCGACGTCGTCTACCGCATCGCGAATGTATGCAATGCGCGGAACATCGAGCACCCGATCATCGTCAGCGAGTCCGGCCGCGCCATCGCCGCGCACCACAGCGTACTCGTCTTCAACGTGCTCGGCGCCTCGGCGTTGGATCAATTCCGCGTCACCGGCCACTGCGAAGCGGACTACGGCGGCAGCGAGGCGCTGCCGCAACCGGTGCTCGACCTGTTCGAAGCCTACTGCGGCGTCACGGACCGTCGCCTGGTCGAGTGCTATCACGATGCGCAACAGGCGCGCGAGCAGGTCCTGCAGATGTTCAATCTCGGCCTGCTGAGCCTCGAGCTCCGCGGCCTCGCCGAGCGCCTGTACTGGGCGACCTGCGCCAAGATCCGCGACGCCTGCCGCAAGCGCACGACCGTACCGGAAGAGCTCGAGAATCTCGAGGTGATTCTTTCGGACACCTATTTCTGCAACTTCTCGGTGTTCCAGTCGCTGCCTGACAGCTGGGCCATCGGTCAGCTCTTTCCCATCATGCCCATCCAACGCCTGGACGAGAAGCCGACGCGCAACGCGGTGCTTGCCGATATCACCTGCGATTCCGATGGCAAGATCGATCGTTTCGTCAGCCAGCGCGACGTCAAACGCACGCTCGAGCTGCACGCGCTCGAGCCTGGCCAGGAGTACTACCTGGCGGTGTTCCTGGTCGGCGCGTACCAGGAGACGCTCGGCGACCTGCACAACCTTTTCGGGGACACCCACGTTGTACACATTCGCCTGCATGACCAGGGCGGCTGGTGGATCGAGGAGATCGTGAAGGGCGATACCGCCGGCAAGGTGCTCGGCTACATGCAGTACCACGTCGACCGCTTGTATCCGCAGCTGGCGCGCGACTGCGAGCGCGCCATGCGTGAGGGCCGGATGTCACTCGCCGAAAGCCAGGCGTTGCGCCGGTTCTATGCCTCGGAGCTGGACGGCTACACCTACCTGGAATCGGACTAAATCGCCTCGAGGCGACATAAGGATTCGGGCGTGACAGAGCAACGGCGGAAGCGCGCATTTTTTTGCGAGTGCAACAAAACATGCGCATTCGCACGGACTTGCGGCCGGTAAAAAAGTCAGTAGTATCGGTTGCGGTCCGCTGGAAGCACATCACTCGAACAGGCGATTGCCTTCATCTTCTTCCTTCCTTCAAGTCGCCGGCTGCCGGATCCTCACGAATCGCTTGAGCTGAGTACCGTCGGAAGAGTTGAGTGTCAGCGACCAATCCGCATCCGCAGTCCTGTTCCACCCCCTCGCCGTGCGTTCGCTGCACGCCGCGCGAAGAGGCGGTCATGCCTGCATTTCGTGTCATTGCCATTACAGAGTGAAAAATCGATGACGACGATCTACGTGGGGAATCTACCCTTCAGCGCGAGCGAAGCCGATGTCCGTTCTCTGTTCGAGAAGCACGGCACGGTGCAATCGGTAAAACTGATCAACGACCGTGAGACCGGCCGGCCGCGCGGCTTCGGTTTCGTGGAGATGCCCGCCGCCGACGCGCAGAAAGCGATTCAACATATGAACGGATTCGAGATGGGCGGCCGTCCGCTGCGTGTCAACGAAGCGCGCGAGCGCGAGGCGCGTCCGCCGCGTCAGAGCACCGCACGCTGGTGACACCTCATCCGGGCAGCGCTTGCTGCCCGGATGGACGCTTGCGCACCCGGAGACTGCCCGCAGCGCCGCGCGGGTGCATGGAACCCGGGCCCATCGTCGACGCACGTATCCTGCGTTGACTTGGGGGACACCGCGCCCCGATCCGCACCCTCGCGCGTTGTCCGCCGCACGCCTCCGACCGCCCCGGCTCGCCGGCGCTCGCGGCCGCGCCGGCGAGCCGGGGCACAGCCTGCGAACCGCCGTGCGCGCCGGGTGACCGGGTCTCGGGCACGGTTTCTGACGGCGCCGCGGTTGCGGCGCGGCAAGCGCTTTTTTGCGCCGCATCTCGCGCGGCTGGCGCGCCTGCACCGATTCCACTATCTTCAGCGCGCGATACGTACGCGAGCGAGCGACACGGCGAGGCGCACGCAGCAAGCCGCCCGCCGGCCGGTCTCGTTCGCGCGCTGATCATCCGCAGGAGTCTCGAATGCCAGCACCCGCGTTGCGGGCGATTTTCCGGCTCACCGCTTCCATGCGTCTCGTCATGCGAACGATTCTCGCCGCCTGCGCCGCGGCCGCGCTGTCGCCGGCGCCCGCGGCCGGCTCACCCTCCGGTGAGCAGGCCGCGGCGCTGGCCCCCAAGAGCGAGACGCTCCGTCTGTTGAACGCCGAGGTGCCGTCCGGCACCCGCGCCCGACTCACCTGGACCGGCGGCACGGCCATCGAAGGTTTCGTCGTGCCGGTGCCGGTGATCGTGGTAAACGGCCGCGGCCCCGGCCCCGTGCTGTGCCTGACCGGGGCGGTGCACGGCGATGAGCTCAACGGCATCGAGGTCGCCCGCCGGGTCCTCGACGATGTCGACCCGGAGGAGCTCAACGGTGCGCTCATCGGCGTGCCCATCGTAAACCTGCAGGGCTTCTATCGCGGCTCCCGCTACCTGCCCGACCGTCGCGATTTGAACCGCCACTTCCCCGGCAACCCCCGCGGCAGCGCCGCCACGCGCATGGCGCATTCGTTCTTCACGGAAGTCGTGAGTCACTGCTCGGCGCTCATCGACCTGCACACCGGCTCGCTCAATCGCACCAACCTGCCGCAGGTCCGCGCCGACCTGCGCTCGCCGGCCGTGGCGCGCATGACCCAGGCATTCGGCGCCACCGTCGTGCTGCACGGCGCCGGCCAGCGCGGCTCCCTGCGAAGAGCCGCGAACGACGCCGGCATTCCGGCGGTCACTTTCGAGATGGGCGAGCCCATGCGCGTGCAACCCGAGCAGGTCGAGCATGGCGCCAAGGCCATCGAGACACTGATGTATGCACTCGGCATGACGCGCCAGCGCCGCTACTGGGGCGACCCTGAACCGGTCTACTACGCCTCGCGCTGGGTGCGCGTAGACCACGGCGGCATCCTGTTCTCCGACGTCGCGCTCGGCGAGCGGGTGAGCGAGGGCGAGCTGCT
>QGUO01000219.1 GCA_003242495.1 Pseudomonadota bacterium
GCGCCAGTGTGCTGCGCTACACTAGCGGCTTCGAACGCAGCTGTCCGCCTCCATGCTTCCAGACTCCCTCGCCATCGATTTCTGCGGCCTGAAGCTCGACTCGCCCATCGTGCTGCTGTCCGGCTGCGTGGGCTTCGGCGAGGAGTACACGCGTGTCGCGGGCTTCTCCAACCGTGACGTCGGCGCCATCGTGCTCAAGGGCACGACGCGCGAGCCGCGGCTCGGCAACCCGCCGCATCGGATCTATGAGACCCCGATGGGGATGCTCAACGCCATCGGGCTGCAGAATCCCGGCGTCGAGGCAGTGGTCACGCGCATCCTGCCCACCCTGGATTTCACGGAAACACGCTTCATCGCCAACGTGTGCGGCTCGACCATCGAGGACTACGTCGAGGTCACGCGCCGCTTCGACGATTCGCCCATCGACGCGATCGAGATCAACATCTCCTGCCCGAACATCAAGGAAGGCGGCGTGCAGTTCGGCAACTACCCGGAGATGTCGGCGCGCGTAGTGGCCGCCTGCCGGGCCGCGACCCGCAAGCCGCTGATCACCAAGCTCTCGCCCAACCAGACGGACATCCGGGAGAACGCCCGGCTGTGCATCGAGGCGGGTACCGATGCGCTCGCCGTGATCAATACCGTGACCGGCATGGCCATCGACGTGAACACGCGCCAGCCGATCATCGGCAACGTCCAGGGCGGACTGTCGGGCCCGGCCATCAAGCCCATCGCCCTGCTGAAGGTCCACCAGGTGTACGAAGTCGCCAGCCGGCACAAGGTACCCATCATCGGCCAGGGCGGCATCTGCTCGGCGCAGGATGCGCTCGAGTTCCTCATCGCCGGCGCCACCGCGGTCGGCGTGGGCACGGCATTGTTCTACGACCCGCTCGTCTGCCCGAAGATCAATGCCGGCATCGCCGAGTATCTCGAGCGGCACGGTTTCAAGTCGGTCGGCGAGCTCGTCGGCACCTCGAGCGCACACGGCCACCTGCAGCCCGCGCCCTGCGGCTGACCGGCGACATGAGCGTGGGCGGCGTCTGAAGCGACCTGCGCGGCCGGCCCGCTCCGGGCCGCCCCGTCGCTCGGCCCAGTGCCCTGGCTCGGCCCGGTAAGCCCCGATCCGGTCCTGACGGTTCCGTCCTAGCGCAGTCCCTGGGCGCGTGTTTCGGCCTCGCGGGCCTCGAGGTTCATGCCGCGGGCGCGGTAGGACTCCGCCAGCAGTTGCAGCGCCGCAGCCTGGGTGCGCGGCGCATTGACGGACAACGCCAGCGCGCGGCGTGCCATGTTTTCGGCCTGCACGTAGTTGCCCTCGGCTTGGCGCACCTTGCCGAGCTCGATCCACAGCAGCGGGTTGTCGGGCTCGATGCGCAGGGCGCGCTCGATCGACGAGGAGGCGATGGCATGATTGCCCGTGGCGAGCTGGGCCTGTGCCTGGCTCACCAGCGCCCGCGAGGCGGCACCGAGCTCGGGCTCGCGCGACGTGGGCGGCAGCGGCTGTGCCTCGCCGACCTCGGGCGGCGGCGCGACGGGCTGGGTCTCGACCTGCGGCGGCGTGGGCGCGGGCGGCGGCGGCACGGGTGTCGGATACGGCGCCGGCGCCGCGCAGGCGCTCAGCAGAGCAGCCACGATCACCAGGGATAAAGCTGTCACGCGCATCGCTGTGCTCCGGGAGGGCGCCGCGGGCGGCGCCAGGGTGTCGTTCATTATCGTCCGCCCGTCAGGCGCTGCCAAAAGCTGCGCGTGCGCTCGCCGAGGGTGTCGAGGAAGCCTCCCTCGCAGCCGGGCTTCACCGGTATCCGGGTGCCCTCGCGCACCGCGATCTGCACCAGGTCCTCGCCGCAGCCGGGCCGGGCGGCGAAGCCGGTCTCGTACTCGATCCACTCCTCCACCAGCCCCTCGGGCATGGGCGCGCTCCAGGGCAACATGGCGATCGAGCCCATCAACCGCCCCCAGACCGCCAGCGCGCCGGTCGAGCCGGTCAGACCCGTCGGGCTGTTGTCGTCGTAGCCGACCCAGGCGACCGCGAGATGGCTGCCGGAGAAGCCCGCGAACCAGCTGTCGCGATAATCCGACGAGGTGCCGCTCTTGCCGGCCACCACCATCCCGGGGGGCAGGTATGCCCGGGCGCCGCGCCCGGTGCCACGCTCCATCGTGTGCACCAGCATGCGATTGACCTGGTAGATGGCCCGCGGATCGGCCACCGGGGTGACTTCCAGCGCGAAGGACTTCAGCGGCTTGCCCTCGGCGTCGAGCACCGCGCGCACTGCGCGCAGCGGCGTGCTGAAGCCGCCGTTCGCGAAGCCGTTGTACAGCTGCGCCACCTCCAGCGGCGAGACATGCACCGCGCCGAGCAACACGGAAGGCAGCCGCGGCGGCTCCTCGGCCAGGCCGAGCTTACGGAACTCGCGCGTCACGACCGGCAGGCCGACCTCCAGGCCGAGCCGCGCGGTGGCCACGTTGAACGATTGCGCCAGCGCGCGCACCAGCGGCACCGGGCCGTAGAACTCCCGCGAGATGTTCTGCGGCGCCCAGATGCGGCCATCGTCCAGCTTCACCTCGAGCGGCGCATCGTCGACGATGGATGCCGCGTGCCAGCGGCCGGATTCGATGGCCGCCAGGTACACCACCGGCTTGACCAGCGAGCCGATGGAGCGGCGCGCGTCGAGCGCGCGATTGAAGCCGTCGAAGCTCGACTGCCGCCCGCCCACCAACGCGATCACTTCGCCGTTCTGCGGCGAGGTCACCACCACCACGCCCTCGAGTTTCTTGTCCGGCTGCTTGCGGGTCTGGTCGAGACGCTCGAGCTCCTCGGCCAGGATGTTCTCGGCGCGCAGCTGCACGCGCGGATCGAGCGTCGAGAAAATCCGCAGACCGGCCTCGGTCAAATCCTCGTCGCGGTAGTCGCGACGCAAGGTGCGTCGCACCAGGTCGAGGAATGCCGGGTAGTAGCCCGAGGCGCGGCCCGCGTCGCCGACCACGCCGAGCGGCCGGGCGGCGGCACGCTCGGCCGCCTCGGGCTCGATCACGCCGAAGCTCGCCATCAGCTCGAGCACCATGTCACGGCGCGCGCGCGCACGCTGCGGATGGCGCCGCGGATCGTAATAGGACGGGCCACGCACCACCGCCACGAGCAGCGCGATCTCGTGCAGCTGCAGCTCCGCCAGCGGCTTGCCGAAATAGAACTGGCTGGCGAGCCCGAAACCGTGAATCGCGCGCCGGCCGTCCTGGCCGAGATAGATCTCGTTGATGTACGCGTTCATCAGGTCGTCCTTGTCGAAGTGCACCTCGAGCAGCATGGCCATCAGCGCCTCTTCGATCTTGCGACCGAAGGTCCGACGGTTGTCGAGGAAATAGCTTTTCACCAGCTGCTGCGTAAGGGTCGAGCCGCCCTGCTCGATCTGTCCGGCACGCAGGTTCACCCATGCGGCTCGCAGGATCGCGGCCGGGTCGATGCCATGGTGACTGTCGAACTTGCGGTCCTCGACCACCTTGAGCGCCGCCGGCAACAGCGGGGGCACTTCGGCCGGCGTGACGACCACGCGGTCCTCGCCATGGATGGGGAAGATGCTGCCGATGAGCAGCGGATCGAGCCGGAAGATGGGCACGTCCTCGCCGCGCTCGTTGCGCAGGTCGGCGATGGTCGGGCCGGCGGTCGTCACCGCGATGCGTTGGGGCTCCTGCAACGCGTCCCAGAACCGAAACCGCCGGTTGACGAACTCGATGCGCTGGCCGTTGCGCCGGTAACTGCCCGGCTCGCGCGGGTCGTCCACGGCCTGATAGCCCAGGCGTCGCAGCTCCTGCTCGAGCCCGTCCGCGCTCAGCGTCAGCCCTGCATAGAGCTCCAGGGGCTCGGCGTACACCTGGGCGGGAAGCGTCCAGCGCCGCCCTTCGAACTGCTGGGTGATGATGCGATCGAGATGGAGGATCCAGCCGAGCAGAGCGATGACGCCGATGCCGGCCACGAGGAGCGCGCTCAGGGCGACTTGCTTGCCGTATTTGCGGATCAGCGACTTGGATCTGGCCATTGAGCGAGGAGACGCGGGCAGTTCAGGACATGTGCCGCCCCGGGCGGCCTGGCTGCCATGTGAGACTGCGCGCCGGACGGAAGATTCAGCGCGATGTGCCGGGATTTTCGCGGTCGGACGCCGCCCTGGCAAGCGACTCATCCTGGCGACACGCCATCGCGCGGCGCCGACGGCGCCGGGCCTGGCTGCAGCCCCCCGTCGTCAGCGGCGCCAGAAGGTCGGCGTGATCAGCACCAGCAGGGTGAAGATCTCCAGTCGGCCGAGGAACATGGCGACGATGCAGACCCACTTGGCGAAATCGTTGAGCTGCGCATAGTTGTCCGCCACGCCGCCGAGCCCGGGGCCGAGATTGTTGAGGGTGGCCGCCACCGCCGAGAACGCCGTCACCTGGTCCACGCCGCTTCCCATGATGAGCAGCATCATCAGGGCGAAGAGCACCACGTAGACCGAGAAGAAGCCCCACACGGCGTCCACCACGCGCAGCGGCATCGGCTTGTCGCCGAGCTTCACGGGGATTTCCGCGCTCGGATGGATCAGCCGGCGGATCTCGCGCATGCCCTGCTTGTAGAGCAGCAGCCAGCGCACCACTTTCATGCCGCCGGCCGTCGAGTTGGCGCAGCCGCCGACGAACGCGGCGAACAGCAGCAGCACCGGCAGCAACCCCGGCCAGGATGCGAAATCGGCGGTGGTGTAGCCGGTGGTGGTGTGCGTCGAGACTGCCTGGAACAGCCCGTCCACCACCGCCTCGTACCAGTGCGGGTAATGACCGCTCGCGATCAGGTAGAACCAGGTGACGGCGACCACGCCGCACAGCGTGGCGACGAAGGCGCGGAACTCCGCATCCGCCAGGTAGGCGCGCAGCGAGAGCCGGCGCCAGGCGGCGAAGTGCAGGGCGAAGTTCACGGCGCCGATGAACATGAACACCGTGGCCACCGCCTCGATGGCACGGTTCTCGAAATACCCGATGCTGCCATCGTGGGTGGAGAACCCGGCGGTGGACACCGTGCTGAAGCTGTGCGCGAGCGCATCGAAGGGCGACATGCCGGCCAGCCAGTACGCCAGGGCGCAGGCCGCGGTGACCGCCAGGTAGATGGCCCACAGGGCCTTGGCGGTCTGGGTGATGCGCGGGGTGATCTTGTTCGATTCCTTGGAAGGGCCGGGCGTTTCGGCGCGATAGAGCTGCATGCCGCCGACGCCCAGCATCGGCAACAGGGCCACCGCGAGCACCACGATGCCGATGCCGCCCAGCCATTGGATCTGTTGACGGTAGTAGAGCACCGACGGCGGCAGCTCCTGCAGCCCGGTGAGCACGCTCGCGCCCGTGGTGGTGAAGCCGGAGACCGACTCGAAGATCGCGTCGGTCACGCTCACGGCGGGCCGCTGGGCGATGAACAGCGGCGTCGCGCCGGCGAAGCTGAGCACCACCCAGAACAGCGCCACCACCAGGAAGCCGTCGCGCAGGCGCAGCTCGCGTCGATTGTTGCGCACCGGCGCCCATACCGCCGCGCCCGCCGCGAGCAGCAGCCCCAGCGCGCCGAGGAACACCGGCGCCTGGCCGTCGGCGAGGAGCAGCGACACCACGCCGGGCGGCACCATCGACAGGCTGAACATCATCAGCAGGATGCCGAGGATGCGCTGCACCGCGCCCCAGTTCATCGGGCGATTCCGTGTCGCAGCGCAGGTCGCCGGCACGCCCCGTCCGCGCAACGGCGCACCGATGGGTCATGGCGCGGCGTGGCCGCGCTCATCGGCGCCTCCGGCGCGGCACGTCGAACAGGCGCTCGACGGCTTCGATCTGGCGGCGGTCGGTGAGGAACAGGACCACGTGATCGCCGCGCTGGATCAAGGTGTCGTGATGCGCGATGAACGCTTCCTCGCCGCGCACCACGGCGCCGATGGTGGTGCCTTCGGGGAGCGGGATCTGCTCGACGCGTTTGCCGATCACCCGGCTCTCGCCCTCGTAGCCGTGCACCACCACCTCCATGGCCTCGGCCGCGCCGCGTCGCAGCGAGTGCACCCGCACCACGTCGCCGCGACGCACGTGCGCCAGCAGCGAGCCGATGGTCACCTGCTGCGGCGACAGCGCGATGTCGATGGTGCCGCTTTCCATGAGCTCGGCGTACGCCGGGCGATTGATGAGCGCCATCACCTTGTGGCAACCGAGCCGCTTGGCGAGCATCGCCGAGAGGATATTGGCCTCCTCGGCATTGGTGACGGCGACGAACACGTCGGCGCTGTCGATGTTCTCCTCGAGCAGCAGCTCCTCGTCGGCGGCATCGCCGTTGAGCACGATGGTGTTGCTC
>QGUO01000631.1 GCA_003242495.1 Pseudomonadota bacterium
GCACTCGGATCTGCGCGGCTTCGGTATCGAGCTGCCCGCGCCGCTCGGGAAACGGCCCGCGGAGCCGCGGCGGCTGCGTGTGGAAGCGGAGTTCGCCAACCTCGAACGCATGCTGACACGCATCGCCTTCGGCGAAGTGCGCGCCTTGATGCTGCTGCGCCATGACGAGCAAGGCTGGCGACTCGATCGCGGCGCGGTGCGCCCGGACGGAGTGGCCGCCGCCTTGCCCGATCATCCCGGGTTGCGCATCGAGGGCACGCTGGAACGCCTGGCGCTCGACGATTGGCTCGCCCTGGGCCGAGGCACCGGCGAGGGGGACGCACGCCGGGCCACACGACTTCCCGACTACCTGCGCGCGGCGAATCTGCGCATCGGCACCTTGGAACTCTCCGGCTACCGGTGGTCCGGCGTGCGCGGGCTCTTGAACGCGACGCCCGCCGGCTGGCAGGTGAACGTGGCCGGTCCCATGGCCGAAGGCGAGCTGGTCATCCCTTACGATCTGAGGGGCCCGGCGCCGCTGTCCGCCAAGTTCGCGCACCTGACGCTCGCCCGCCCCGAGTCGACCGAGGAGCCGGCGCAGCCGACCAAAGTGCGTGATCCGCGCAATCTGCCCGCCGTCGAGGCGACGGTGCAGGCGCTGCAGGTCGGCGCGGCACAGCTCGGCAAGGTGGATCTGAAAATGGCGCGTGCGGCCCAGGGCGTGCGCATCGAGACCCTGACCGTGAGCGGCAATGCCTTCCAGGGCAATGCGAGCGGCCATTGGCTGCGCGGCCCTGCCGGTGACGAGTCGCGGCTCGAGGCGCGCCTGGCGAGCAGCGACGTCGGCGCCACGCTGCGCTCACTCGGCTACCCGGGCTTCATCGAGGCGAAGCACGGCGAGATCCTCGCGGACCTGTCCTGGCGTGGTGGCTTCGATCCGGATTTTCTCGGGCGGGCCTCGGGCACGCTCTCGGTGGCGGCCCAGGATGGCCAGGTGCTGCACCTGCAGCCGGGGGCCGGGCGGCTGCTCGGTCTGTTGAGCGTGGCGGCGTTGCCGCGGCGCCTGGCGCTCGATTTCAGCGATTTGACCGACAAAGGCCTGAGCTTCGATTCCGTGCACGGCGATTTCGAGCTGCGCGACGGCGACGCCTATACCCGCAATCTGCTGCTGCGCGGCCCGGCCGCCGAGATCGGCATTGCCGGGCGTACCGGTCTCGGGACCCAGGACTACGATCAGACCGCGGTCGTCACCGGGAATCTCGGCGCCTCGCTGCCGGTGGCCGGGGCGCTCGCCGGAGGACCGGCCGTGGGGGCAGCGCTGCTGCTGTTCTCGCAGATGTTCAAGGAGCCGCTCAAGGGCATCGCCCGCGGCTACTATCGCATTACGGGATCCTGGGAGAACCCCGTGGTGGAACGGGTGGACGCGGCCGAGATCAAAGAAGCGAGTGCCCGCCAGCTCGGGCAGAAGCCGTGAGTCCGACGCCGTGAGCGCCGGGCGAACGGCTACCGCCAACCCCCATCGGGTGTTTTCATGACCCTTGCCGCCGTCTTGCAGATGACTTCGACCTCCGAGGTGTCGGCCAACCTGCGCGTGGCCCGCGGCCTGCTGGAGCAGGCGCGTGCGCGCGGCGCGGTCCTGGCGGCGCTGCCGGAGAACTTTGCCCTCATGGGGCGCACGGAATCCGACAAGCTGGCCGTGGCCGAGGCGCCCGGCGACGGGCCGATCCAGGAGTTCCTGCAACGCAGCGCCCGCGACCTCGGGCTGTGGATCGTCGGCGGCACGGTTCC
>QGUO01000632.1 GCA_003242495.1 Pseudomonadota bacterium
GCCATGCGCCGATCGCCTTCAGCAGCTCCACCGGAATGGCACCCGCGCCAAAGTCGCGCTCCTCGAGCCAGCAACCCGGCGATTCGTGAACCACGACCTCGAGCGACCTCGCGCCGAGCTCGCGCAGCGACGCTTGGGCGTCACCGGCCGACAAGGCCACCAGCGTCGGCAGGTCCCTGCCCGGCAACCCCGCGAGTCGCGCGCCGCGCAAGGCGTTCTGGAATGCCGCAGGCAGCGGATAGCCGCTCACTTCCTCGACCCCGGAATTCACGTCCTCGAGCCCGTGACCGGCGTCGGGGCTGCGACGCGAGGCCTGCAGTTGCGTCAGGTAATCGGCGCCGTCCACCACGGGATCCCACAACACCAGCCGATCGACCGTGTCAGTCGCGCGGGAAGCGGTCACCGCGGCGACATACGCCCCGAGGCGTAAGCCGATCAGGGCGACACGGCTCACACCTGCCGTGCTCAATAATTCCTCGACCGCCCACCGTGCATCGTCCACCCAATCCTCGAGCGATCCCGAAAGCCCGTCCCCCGCCGAATCGCCCGTGCCGAAATAATCGAAGCGCAGCACGTCCATGCCATGACGGGCGAGCAGATCCGCCAAGGCTCTGATCGAGCGATGTGCGCGCGAGGCTTCGACACCCCAGGGATTGCAGATGACCGCTCCGCGGCGCAGGCGCCTGCCCAAAGCAGGATTGAACACGCCGAGCATGACGTGATCGGATCGACCGAACTGCACCGGCACCATTCACCCACTCCAGATCGAGGCGTCACAGGCGCATCCAATCTGGCGTGTTCCCGATGGCGTCACAAGGAGCATGATTACGATCGGTCGTTCCACTCCAATCGGCAGCAGATCATCCTACTGTCGATGCGCTGCAAGCGCGTCGTGATCCATGCCCATGCATCGTGCGTTGCTCTATGTGTCGACGGCGACCTCGTTGCACTGCGCTCGCTACATGACTGTCTCTCGCGGTAAGTCCCTGCACAGACTGCGGCGCGCCGGCACGGGGTGCGGGCTGACTCGCGCAATCGAACCCGCGTTGCCTGCGAGAAGTGCAGCACGCTGCGCGTGCGGCATGGGCGGCAGCCTGGATCGAAGTCCAGCCGATTACGAACGAGGATGGGTCTGCAGCGCCTGCAGCAGTGTCGGCATGCTTTTCATTTCGTCCCGACACCGCGCCACTGCCGAATGCCGTGCCCGATGGAGCGCTCGAAGCATCCGGCACCGCATCATGTCAACGAGCCCGGCTGGCACTTGGACGCCGGACGAGCAAGCGACGCCACGCCATATGATCGAACCGCGCTTTGGAGCACGCCTTGCGTATAGCGCCGCGAGCCGGCGAGCAGAAGATCGGCGCGCCAAGACCATGACTCCCCTCTCGGTCTCGCTCGCGCCGACCGGCTGCAATCCCGACCCCACATGCGTGCAGACCGACGGGCGATTCGTTTAGCATGCGCCCTTCAGGGCACTCATTCACGAGCCGCATTCCGATGCAGACCCTCGTCACCGTCCTGCTTTGGTTCTCCGCCATCGGCTGCGGACTGATGGCCGGCCTGTACTTCGCCTTCTCGGCCTTCATCATGCGGGCATTCGAGCGCATCGATGCTCCGCACGGCATCGCCGCCATGAAGGCCATCAATGTAAACATCCTGCGCTCGTCGTTCATGCCCCTGTTCGTCGGGACCACGCTGTCCAGTGCCGCGCTCGTGGTGCTGGCGATCGTCGATCGGTATGCGCCGGGCGCCCTGTCCATGCT
>QGUO01000220.1 GCA_003242495.1 Pseudomonadota bacterium
GGGCTGCACGCGACCGGACGACGCCGCAGCGCGGCTTCGCGACCGTGCGCTCGCGGCGGACGATCCCCGCGTGCGGTTCACGCGCTGCCGCCCGCACCGGGCCGCGGCAACGCCTCGCGGAAGCGTTGCGCGAACGCCGGTCCCTTGCCTTCTTCCTCGTGCTTGAAATAGACGAAGACCTCGCGGCAGGCGCGCGTGCGCTCGCCGATGCACTCGGCCCAGCGCGCGAGGTCGGCCGGCGTGTAACCCTCGTCGCGCAGCCGGAAGTAGGCGTAATCGGCGGTCAGCTCGAGGGGGGTCGAGAAGCGCTCGCTGTCCATGACGCACAGCGCCAGGTTGCGCGCGGCAAGCCGTGCATACACCTCCTCGTCGAGCCACGAGGCGTGACGGAACTCGAACGCGGCGCACGTGCCCTCGGACAGGGTCGACAGAAATTCGTCGAGCAGAGCGAGATCCTTGCGCAGGTACGGCGGGAGCTGGAACAACAGCACGCCGAGTTTGGGTCCCAGCGTCGCGGCGGTCTCCAGGAAGTAAGCGGTGGTCTCGGCGCAGTCGCGCAGGCGTGCGCGATGGGTAATGCGCTGCGGTGCTTTCAGGGTCAGCTTGAATCGCTCCGGCGTGGCGGCGCTCCAGCCTTCGAGCGTCTTGCGAGTCGGCATGCGATAGAAGGTGTTGTTGATCTCGACCGTGTCGAACCGCTCGGCGTAAAACGGCAACATGCCGGCGGCCGGCAGTTTCTCCGGGTAGAAGCTGCCCTTCCACTCCGGATAGTTGTAGCCCGAGGTACCCACCCACGTCGCCATGTGCGCCTCCGTCGCTAGCGGTTCTCGCCGCACAGCCGGCGATACTGTCCGAGGTGCCGGATCGCATGTTGCGGCCTGCCCAGCGCCTCGTACAGACGCGCGAGATTGTAATGACAATCCGCCAGGCCCGGCTCCTGCGCGATGGCGGCCTGGTAGGCCGCAAGCGCCGCCTCGCGACGCCCGAGGTCCTCGAGCAGCACGCCCAGGTTGAACAGGAGCACGGCATCCTGTCCGCAGTGCTCGATCCCCTGACGGTAGACACGCTCGGCCTCGGCGGTCGCGTTGCGCTCGTGCAGCAGGCGACCCAGGTTGATCCAGGCGGCCACGTGCTGCGGATCCATGCTCGTTGCGCGGCGATAGGCATCGAGCGCCATGTCCGGGTCGGTGCTCTCCAGCTCGAGCGCCCTGGCGAACCACTCGTCCGAGCCCTGCGCGTCGGGCTGCGGGGACGCGGGCGTGGCCGGCGACACCTGGCGCTCCGCCACGCGCAGCACGCCCTGCTCGACGCTCACGTCGAAGCCGAGCACGTATTGGCCGCTGTCGACCTGCCAGTGAGCGTGGCCGTCGCGCACCACGATGCGATCGCCCACTGCACGGATGCTGAGACCCGAGAGCGGCACCGTCTCCGGCAGGTGGCGTCGCAGCTCCTCGAGCGAGCGACGGATGCGCCGTCGCGGCACCTTCGCCTGGATGAGGGTGCGCGCCGCGCGCAGCACGATGAGGTCCTGGAAGGAGAAACGGTATTCGCGCCGCGGTCCGCGCTTGGGCGTGACGAACCCCACGTCGATCAATCCACGGATGGTGCTGCGCGACAGGCGCAGGACTCTCTCCACGTCCCGCACGCTGTAGGAATGCGTCATCGTCCGGTGGCGGCCCGCTATCGACGGCTGGCCTTGCGCGCGGACTTGTCCGCCTGCTCGACCCGCTTGGGCCCCTTGCGCGGCCCGAGCCGGGCGGTGGAGGCCTTGCCCTCCTCCGTCTTCTGCAGGCTGGCGCGCAACGCCTCCATGAGGTCGATGACCTTGCCGCCGGTCTCAGGCGCCGCCTCGGAGACCGAGATCTCCTGGCCCTCGACCTTTTGCTGAATGGCGGCCTCGATGCGCACGCGCACCTCGTCGGTGTACGCGCTGGGATCGAAGCGCTCGGAGGCCTGCTGCTCGATGAGCTGCTGCGCGAGCTTGAGCTCCGCCTGCTTCACGTCCGCCTTGGGCACCTCGAGCTCGGAGGCTTCACGCACGTCCCCCGCGAAGTAGAGCTGCTGCATGGCGAGCACATCGCCGACGGGTCGCAGGATGACGATGTGCGCCTTGCCGCGGCTCGCCCAGCGCCCCACGGCGCAGCGCCCGGCCTGTTTGAGCGCCTCGGTGAGCAGCCCGTAGGGCTTCGCAGCGCCCTTGTCCGGCGCAAGATAGTACGTCTTCTCGAAATACACCGGATCGATGGACTCGATGGGCACGAACTCGGAAATCTCCACCGAGTGCGTCCCGACTTCCTCCAGCGCCTTGATCTCTTCCGGGGAGAACGTGACGTACTGGTCCTTGGCGAACTCATAGCCCTTCACCATGTCCTGGCGCTCGACCACCTTGCCCTCCTTGAGGCAGACGTATTGCTGGCGCAGCCGCGAGCCGCAGTCCTTGTGCAACAGGTTGAAGGAAATGGCGTTCGCCGTCTGGGTGGCGCTGTAGAGCTTCACCGGAATGGCGACCAGCCCGAAGGAGATGGTGAGGGACCCGATGGAACGTGCGGCCATGATTGCCTCGCCGAGTCAGGTTGATACGAACACACGTGGCGGAGGTCTACCGGTTCGCTTCCAACTGACGACTGCCAAGGGCCCGCGCAAGGTCCTGTTTCGCCGTGAGCGCATCATGCCACCGGTCCCCGGTCCGTTCCAGGCGAGCGAGGGCATTGCTCACGGTGAAATCGAGCGGCTCGGCCACCTCCAGCTCCTCCCAGGCAAGCGGCATCGACACCGGCGCGCCGGCCACGCCGCGTGGCGAATAGGCCACGTTCAGCGTCTTGCCGCGCACGTTCATGTTGTAGTCGATGAAGATCTTGCCCGTGCGCTTCTCGACCGCCCACTCCATGGTGATCTCCTCGGGATGCTCGCGCATCAGATGCCGGCCGACCATTTCGCAGATGCGCCGCGCCTCCGAGAAGGTCACGGCACGCTCGATGGGAACGAACACGTGCAAGCCCGTCTTGCCCGACGTCTTCACCCGCGCCTCGAGCGACATCGCCTCGAGCAGCTCACGCAGGCGGAATGCGACGCGGCGCGCTCCGTCAAAACCCTTCTTGTTGAGCTCCGGTTCCGCCCCGGGCGGTTCCTTGCCCGAGTAGACGTAGGGATCGATGTCGAACACCAGGTAGTCGGGATAATTGAGCACCGAGCGCTCGAGCGCCTCCCGCGAGCTCGAGTAATCGGTGCCGTCGCTGGCCGCGTCCGGCCCGGGGGCGGCGCGCGAGTGCCAGACATGGAACTCGAGCGTGCCGTTCTGCCCCAGCCACAGCAGCGTCGGCAGGTTGTTGGCCAGGATGTAGGCGTGCTGCTCGCCCCGGTGCTCGGAGTACACGTCGATGGTCTCCACGAAGTCCGGGCGCGTCTGGTCCCAGTGTTTCTGAAAGAACCGCTCGCCGCCGATCCCTTCCGGCATGCGGATCATGGTGAGCGGCCGATCCGCAAGGTGCGGCAGCATGTAGGGCGAGACGCGCGCCAGGTAGCGGATGAGATCGCGCTTGGTGATGGCGTCCTGGCGCGTGCGCGCATCCTCGGGCCAGTACTCGCGATCGAGGTTGGTGAGGCGGATGCGCGCGTCACCGACCCGCAAGTCGATCCGGTTCGCCGGCCTGTCGAGCTGCTGCAGGATGGCGCCGATTTCATCGGACGGCGTGGCGGCGGGCGGCGCCCGGGCGCTTGCGGAGCGCTTGCGTGCAGTGCGCCCGGTCCGCGCCGGCGCCTGCCCGGGCGTGTGCCGCACGCTCTGCGGCTCGATGTCCTCGCGCAGCTTCACGAACACCGGCGCGCGCAGCAGCCCGTCGGGGGTCCACTCGCTGTATTCGACTTCCACGACCAGCTCGGGCTCGAGCCAGGTCGTCGGCCGATGCAGCGCAGGCTTCTGTGCGAACGGCGAGTGCTTGCGGGTGAGCCCTGCCATGCGCTCGCTCAGCGCGCGCACCTGCTCGTCGCTCAGGCCCGAGCCCACGTGCCCCGCGTACTGCAACTGGCCATCGGCGTAGTAGCCGAGCAGCAACGCACCCAGCGTCTCGCGCGCCCCCTTGCCGCGCGTGTAGCCGCCGACCACGAACTCGTCGGTGTGCCGCGCCTTGAACTTGAGCCATGCCGAGGAACGCCTGCCCGGATGATATTTGCCGTCCTTACGCTTGGCGACGACCCCTTCGAAGCCGGCGTCGAGCGCCGCCGCATACAACTGCTCGCCGTCTTCCTCCACGTGCACGCGCTGCACATGCTCCCCGGGCAGCAGGCACTGGGCCAGCCAGCGGCAGCGGTCGACGTACGGGGCACCGCGCAGGTTGGAGCCGCCGAAATGCAGCAAGTCGAAGCACACCAATACCACCGGCGCGGTGCGCTGCGCCTGCGCGATCTCACGCGAGGTCTTGAGCTGGGCGCGATTCTGCAAGGCATTGAACGACGGGCGTCCATCGGGACCGAGCGCCACCAGCTCGCCATCGAGCACCATGGCATCGGTGGCCTGTGCGGCCAGGTCGGCGACGACTTCCGGAAAGAAAGACGTCATGTCGAGCCCGCGCCGGGAGACCAGGCGTACGCCGTCGCCGTCGATGAACGCGAGCACCCGATAGCCGTCGAGCTTCGGCTCGTAGAGCCACTGTGAGTCCGTGCGCAGCGTCCCGCCGATTTCCGCGAGCATGGGCGCGAGCTTGTCGGGCGGGCGCTCGGCGGGGCCGGTCGGCGCCAGGCGGGCGGCCTCGATGCGCGTCTCGGCGGGGGGCGGTGCATCGAGGCTCGCACCCGAGAGCACCGAGCGGCTCTGGGCCAGGATCTCGGCGCCGTCGGCGAAGCGATCCTTGTGCTTCATGAGCAGCCATTGGCGTTCGCCGGCGGTGCGCACCAGGGTGAACGATCCCTTGAGCTTCTCGCCCCGCAGAAAAATGCTGAGCTTGCCCTGCTCGAGCTGCTCGCGCACACGCGCCTCGGCCGCCTCACGATCGGAGAACGCGGTCCGGCCCTCCTCGTCGGGCGAATATACCCCGCAGTCCCAGACGATCACATTGCCCGCACCGTACTGTTTCTCGGGAATGGTGCCTTCGAAGGAGGCGTAGTCGAAGGGATGATCCTCGACCTCGACGGCGAGACGTTTCTCGCCGACCTGCAGGGTCGGGCCCTTGGGCACCGCCCAGGACTTGAGGACCCCATCGAGCTCGAGCCTGAAGTCATAGTGCAGTCGGCGGGCGGCGTGCTTCTGCACCACGAACAGCAGTGGCCCGACGCGCGACCGCTGCGCCTGCGGCGCAGGCTCCGGGGTGCGCGTGAAGCGGCGCTTGGCAGCGTACTTGTCCAGCGAGCGCGTCACGCGCACAGTATGCCTGCCCTGCGCGTCGCCAGGCGTGCAAAAGTGACCCGGTGAATCTGGAGTCGGCGATGGGCTCACGGACCGTAGGACGGTGGAGCGCATCGAGATCCGACGTGTCGGGCGGACTCGGCACCCCGGCCCGGAATGATTGAATCGGTGGGAAGGTTGCGACGGTCCGGGGGCCGGCGGATGCGTCGTCATCAACGAGGCCAGCCGTTCCGCCCCGACCAGGCCTCCGGGTCGCGCCGCCTGCGCCACACCGTTGGCCGCACCCGAGAAAAAAACTTCAATCAGTCAACGTATCTGACTGAAATAAGAGAAATTGGCGCCCCGAGCAGGAGTCGAACCTGCGACCTTCCCCTTAGGAGGGGGACGCTCTATCCAACTGAGCTACCGGGGCGCGCGGGTCAATTGTACCGGATCGGCGCACGCATGAGCGGTGCGCCGACAAGGGACCGGTTACCGTCGCCTACGCGCCGTTCTCGCCCGCCGGCTGGTGGGGCGACAGGCCTGCCGTACACACGACGGCCACCGCGGCTGGCCCGCCGCCAGTTCGGCGCCTCGCCCAACCGGGTCCGGCTTCGGCGAAGGCGTGGCCATCGGCCTGGCCAGGAACGGCCACCACGTCATTGCGACCGTGCAGATCGCCACAGGGTGCAGACCATCAATCCCGGGGCGTATTACACCGGCTACAACGAGACCATGGCCGATGCGCCCTTCCACTGGCTCGATGGCTCGCGGCACATCACCCGGCGAGCGGCCCTCGCCAGGAGTTCGGCGGCTTCCTGCAGGCGCCCGAGGGGCACCTGGACGCGCGCGAAATGATCGATCGCATGATCGAGATCGTCCCGGCGGATACCGGCCGCTTCCGCAATGTGGTGCACAGGCCGTCGAGGACATGCTCAAGCGCCACCAGCTCGCCGCCTGGGAC
>QGUO01000722.1 GCA_003242495.1 Pseudomonadota bacterium
GATCGGCGAGGCTCCGCGTCTACACGCCGAACTACGAACTCCTGTACATCGAACTTTTTCTTGGGGGCGTGGCGTGGCGGATGCCGTTCGATAGCAATTTTTGGTTTCTTGAGCTTCACGACGAGAGACTCGCTCGGCTTGGACGGTTGGCGGAACGGTACTTCCAGGACGACCCGGCGACATCGATTGTCAAGCTTAGGCAGCTTGCCGAGCTGCTCTCTAGGATCACGGCTGCTCGCCATGCCCTTTACGAGGGAGGTACCTTTGACGAGACCCTTCGCCGCTTACGCCTGGAGCGGGTCCTCCCGAGAGGAGTGGCCGACCTATTCCATACTGTTCGTAAGCTAGGCAATGCGGCGGTCCATGATGCCAAGGGCACTCACAGAGATGCTCTCACTGCGCTGAAGCTAGCCCGTCAGCTAAGCATCTGGTTTCACCGTACTTACGGCAATGCTCCCGACTTCGACCCCGGTCCCTTTCTCCCGCCCCGCGAGCCGGCGGATGCCACAGCCGCCCTAGTAGCAGAAATCGCGGAGCTGCGTCGGGTAGTTGCCGAGAGCCAGGAGGCCCTTTCTCGGGCGAGACGCGAAGCCGAAGAACTTGCCCGGGCCCGTGCGGTCCAACCCATCTACAGCACAGTGGACCCGCGCTACATCTCGCTCGCACTTTCCGAAGAGCCCAAAGAGCCCGAGATTGAAGGAGCTGAAGTTGAAGCTCGACTTGCAGAGCTTCAAGCAGCCGCCGAACAGGCTCCAGCTTCTGAGGCGCTCGGTCTCATTCAGCGGGGTGAAGAGGCTGCATCTCGGATCGATCTGGATGAGGCCGCGACTCGTGAGCTGATCGATCAGCAGCTACGCGACGCCGAGTGGGAAGTGGATACCAAGACGCTGCGCTATAGCTCGGGCACCCGGCCGGTTAAGGGACGAAATCTGGCAATAGCCGAGTGGCCGACCGCGGACGGCGTTGCCGATTACGCCCTCTTCGTTGGTACCAAGCTCGTTGGTGTGGTCGAAGCCAAGCGCAAACGCAAGAACGTGTCCGCTGCCATCGATCAGGCAGAACGATACTCGAAGGGCTTCTTGGCAAGCCCTGACTTTGAATTCGCTGGCGGGCCGTGGGGGGACTATAAAGTACCATTCGTCTTTGCGGCGAACGGGCGTCCCTACCTCAAGCAGATCGAGACCGAGAGTGGTGTCTGGTTTCGCGACACCCGTCGCGCCGCGAATCTCCGCCGAGCTCTTGTAGCTTGGCCGACACCGGACGGGCTTTCTAATCGTCTGGAAGTGGATCAAGACGCCTCAGCGGCCGCGCTCAAAGCGATGCCTTTCGAGTTCGGGTTTCCCTTGAGGGACTATCAGCGGAAGGCCATCCAGGCTGTCGAGAGTGCCCTGGAGGAGGACCGCCGCGCCATGCTCTTGGCGATGGCAACTGGCACAGGGAAGACCAAGCTTGCCATCGCCCTGCTCTACCGGCTGCTCGCGACCAAGCGGTTTCGCCGCATCTGCTTTGTGGTGGACCGTTCCGCGCTGGGTCACCAAGCTGCGGCTGAGTTCTCAACCACCAAGGTTGTCTCAGGCAAAGCTTTTGCGGACATCTTCGGGCTGAAAAAATTGGGAGATGTCACACCCGAAAGCGAAACCAGGGTGCATATCTGCACGATTCAGAGCTTGGTTAAGCGAGTCCTCTACGCGGCTGATCCTTCAGAAGCTCCACCAATCGATCAGTACGACCTCGTCGTGGTTGATGAGTGCCACCGT
>QGUO01000633.1 GCA_003242495.1 Pseudomonadota bacterium
GCTTCTGGGGATTTTCTCGGCCGTGCGCGACTCAGTGCCTTCCTTGAGCAGATCCGCGGTGAGGCTGGGCAGCCAGACGCGCTCGCCCGCGTTCAGGCCGCCGGCGCGCACATTGATGACGAGGGTGACTTTGGGGACGGCGCCGAACTCGATGAATGTCGCCTGCACGCCGTTTTCGAGCGTGATGGTCTGCGGCGTGGGCAACTGGAACGGTCGGGGTGGACCGGGTTGCGGCGGCGCTTCCTGGGCGAGCGCCGGGCACAGGGCGAGCGGCGCGAGCAGGGCGAAGGCCAGGCAGGCCATGAGTCGGGGAGTGCGCTGGGTCGGATACATCACGGATTGCCCTCGGGTTGGCTACCGGACGCACTGCCGGGCGTGCTCCCGGCGGCGTCCGCGCCGCCCGGCTCCACGAACAGGATGGTGCGGTTCTCCGGACGCAGGTATTCCTGCGCCGTGCGCAGCACCAGCTCGGGGGTCACCTTGGCGAACTCTTCCTCGATGCGATTGATGCGCGTCGGGTCGTCGTCGAACAGGGCGAAGGTGGCGAGCAGGTCCACCAGTCCGATGCGGCTCGCCGAGCCGACGAGGTTGTACAGCTGAGCGCGGATCTTCTTGCGTGCGCGGTCGAGCTCCCCGGGATCCACCGGCGCCGTGCGCAGCCGTGCGATGTTCTCGTCGATCGCGGCCACGATGTCGTCCTCGGGGGTCGTCGGGTCGTGGATCAGCGCCGCGGTCCACAGCATCGGACCGCTGTAGTTGAACATGTTGCCGAGCAGGTTGATGCCGCCGAAGACGCCGTCGGTGTACCCGCGACGCTGGACGAGATCACGATGCAGCCAGGAGTCATCGCCCTGCACCAGGATTTCGTCGATGAGCCCGAAGGCGAAGTGCTCGGGCGTCCAACGCGGCGGGACATGGTAGGCCATCGCCAGGGCGGGGCGCGGCGCCAGCGGATCGGTGCGCCGTACGCGCTTCTCGGCCTGCTGGCGCGGCTCGGAGATGTCGGGCAGCGGCGGCACCTCGCGGCGCGGAATGGGACCGAAATAGCGCTCGATCCAGGCGCGCGCCTGGGCCGGGTCGAAATCGCCGACCACGACCAGCACGGCATTGTCCGGCGAGTAGTACTGCTCGAAGAAGGTACGCGCATCCTCGAGCGTCGCCGCATCGATGTCCTCGAGATCGCCGTAGAAGTTGTGCGCGTTGTACCAGTTCTCGTTGGCGTATTGCGGCATGTCGAGCCACGGAAAGCCGCCGTACGGACGGTTGAGCACGTTGACTTTCACTTCTTCCTTGACCACGCCCTGCTGGTTTTCGAGGTTCTCCTGGGTGATGTCCAGGCTGCGCATGCGGTCGGCCTCGGCCCACAGCATGGTTTCGAGCGCGTTCGAGGGGAAGGCCGCGTAGTAATTGGTGAAGTCGAAGCGCGTCGAGCCGTTCAACTGTCCGCCGAGACCCTGCACCAGCGTGAAGAACTCGCCCTTGGCCATGTTGGCCGACCCCTGGAACATCAGGTGCTCGAACAGGTGCGCGAAGCCGGTGCGCCCCTTCGGCTCGATGCGAAAGCCGATGTTGTAGTACACGCCGATGGTGGCCACCGGCACCGAGCGATCCTCGGAGAGCACCACGCGCAGACCGTTGTCGAGCCGGTAGTACTCGATGGGCACGGCCAGCGCGCCCGCCGGGGCCTCGGCCGGTGCCGAGTCAGACGTCGGCGCCGTGCCGGCGCAGCCGCCCAGGCCGACGATGCCCAGAATGA
>QGUO01000723.1 GCA_003242495.1 Pseudomonadota bacterium
GTATGAGCATGATCTCCTCGACCCCTGCCTCCCACCCCATCTACGCGGAAGCGACGGATACGAACCAAGACGCAATATCGTCGATTGTACTTCTCGGTAAGTTGTTGTCGGATGAAACTCGCGTTCGCATCTTAACGATGCTTGTCGAGCACGGCGAGCTTTGCGTTCGAGAGTTGTGGGAGCGGTTAAGCCAGACCCAACCGGGCGTCAGTCATCACTTGGCGCTGCTTCGAGACGGCGGCCTGGTGACTTCGCATCAAGTGGGGCGGAACATTTACTATCGAATTCGTAACGACGGGGTAATTCGCCTGCTGGCCGAAGTTCGTCGCACTCCCATCGGTCAGCACGTAGAGGCGATGCTGACCCCCTAGGCGCGCGCAGCGCGCCCCTTCGCACGGCGAAGGTCCGCGATCGATGGCGCGGACCACGCGTGCTCTATGGAAATGGCCGTTTCGAATGAGAGAGATCCTCCGGCACAGTGTTTGCTTTCCAATTGGCGAATCAGTTTCCGGACTTTCTCATTGCGAAGCGAAATGTCTTCCCTTTACCCGGTTGGAATTGACGCCGGCGCCACGAGTTTGGTCATGGCGTGGGTAAATGACGCGGGACACTCCGAAGTTCTCCGCGACCGGGAGGGCAACCGTTTTATCCCTAGCGTGGCGTTCTTTGACGACACGCGAATCGCCGTCGGCGAAGAGGCCGAGCTTCGCGGCGCAGGAAAGCCGGAACATCTCGCTCGCCTTGCGAAGCTTTCTCTTGGGCGTCCCGTTCATGATGTGCCAGTCCGCGGCGAAAAATTTCCGCCCGAGGTCATTCAGGCCTGTTTACTGCACCATTTGCACCGCGAACTTGATCTTCGTTTAGGCGCTGACCGGTATCGGGTTGTACTGACGGTCCCAGCGTTTTTTGGGGAACTGCGACGGAAGGCCATGGCCGATTCGGCGGAAATTGCCAATTTGCCGTTGCTGGACTTACTCAATGAACCGACGGCGGCGGCGTTGGCTTTTCTTGAGCATACAGGATACTTTTCGGCCACAGGCCGAGCGCTGCGGCCGTTCCGCGCGTTGGTATACAACCTCTCGGGATACACGTTTGAAACGACGTTCTTAGAGATTACCCCGGGCGGAGTAAATACTCTCGCCGTTGACGGAAACTTGTCGCTAGGTGGTCGCTCATGGGATGAACGGCTTGCGGACTGTGCTGCTGAACAGTTCATTCGTAAGTACGGAATTGATCCTCGAGACGACCAAACGGCGCGCGAGCGGTTATTGGTACTCGCGGAACGCGCGAAGCGCATATTAACGCTGCGTCCTATGGCGCATTTCCCCTTGGAATACGAGGGAAAGCAGCTGGACGTCATGGTGACGCGTGAGCAATTTGCTCAGGCCACAAGCGATTTAGTCGACCGGACGATTGAAATGGCGGAACAGATGTTGTCTACGGTCGGCTTCGGTTGGCCATTGGTCGATCGCATTTTGCTTACCGGCGGCGCGACGCAAGTCCCCATGATTCGACAACGCCTCTATCAGGCGGCCGGATGCGAGCCCGACTACACCGTTCATCCCAACGAGGCGGTAGCGCGGGGCGCTGCGCTCTATGCCCAAAGCCTGCTTAAGAAGGGGGCGTGTGGGATTCGCGCCTCGCAATTTGAAGTAACGAACGTTGCTACGCGTAGCTTGGGGCTTCAAGGTATTGACCCGAAAACGGGCAAAAAAATCAACAAGATCCTGATTCATCGCGGTACGCCTT
>QGUO01000221.1 GCA_003242495.1 Pseudomonadota bacterium
AGATAGAGGTAGCGATCGTAGATCTCGCGGTAACGGCGTTGCGCCTCGGCGATGTTCTCCCAGGCGGGGCCGACGGCGCGGGCGAGCTCCGTATCGCCTTCCACGCTCGCACGCAGCGCGGCTTCCCGTTCGCGCTTCTGCGCGAGCAGTTCCTCGTCCAGCAGGGCGCGATTCAGGTTGCGATAGACCTTGAGCGCGTTCTCGTAGCTCAACAGCGGCTCCTGCGTGAGGCGGCGCGGCTCCTCGCCGCTCTTGCCCCACTGGATCAGCCGTCCGCGCAGCTCGGAGTTGCGGATGAGGAACGACGGAATGGAGGTATCACGCTGGAACTCGAGCTGCGCGGTGGTGAGCAGCCGGTTGGTGGTGCCGGGGTGCCCCGCCACGAAGGTCGGCTCGCCCGCAGCCGGTCCCTCCACACGCCACTGGAGGTGATTCGGCGTGTGCGCGGGCTTGCCGTTCTCGTAGGCGCGCAGCAGGCTGAAATCGAGGCACCAGCGCGGGAAGTTGAAGTTGTCGGGGTCTCCGCCGAACGCGGCGATCGCCTGGTGCGGCGCGAATACCATGCGCACGTCGTCGTAGCGCTTGTACTTGTACAGAAAGTACTGCCCGCCCTGGTAGAGCGTCACTGACTCGCAGGCCAGCGGCCCGGTGCGCCGGTCTTTTTTCGACGCCGCGGCGCATTGCGCCTCCAGCCGGCTCAGCTCGCGCTTGCGGGCCTCGTTCGCCTGGGCATCGCTCATGCCCTGGGTGGCGGCATTCACCTGCGCGGTGACTTCTTCGATGTCGACCAGCACCGAGAGGATCTCGGTCGGGCACTTGCGTTCCTCGCTGCGCGACCCTGCGGCAAAGCCGTTCTCCACGTAGTCCTGGCTGGCGCTCGAGAGCTCCGACAGGCACTCCATCACGCAATGATGGTTGGTGAGCACCAGCCCGTCGGGCGAGACGAACGAGCCGGTGCAGCCGCTTTCGTGACGTGTGACCGAGCGCTGCACGCGCGCCAGCCAGGCGTCGTCGATCTGCACTCCGTATTTCTCGCGCACGGCCTCTTTCGGGAAATTGTCCAGTGTCCACATGCCCTCGTCGGCGTGGGCGCTGACGGCGAGCAGCAGCGTTGCGATGGCGGCGCATCTATACATCGAAGAATCTCCTCGTGGGCTCGACCGTTGGTGGCATGCAGCGCGTACGCGTCAGGGCTCCGACAACAGCAGCAGGCGGGTGCCCTCGGGCGCCTCGAGCACGGCGTTGGCCGAGTCGTCGAGGCCGTCCGGCATCTCGTCCGTGAGCTTCAGTCCGCGTTCGCGCAGTCGCGCGATGCGCTCGCGCATGTCCGCGTCCTCGAACGTGAGCACCGGTCCGCGCAGCGCGCGGGTGCGATACAGGGCGAGGTTGAGGCGCTCGCTGGCGAGCGGGGTGCGGGGGAAGGGCTGCTGCGTCTCGTCCAGGGCGACGAAGCCGAGCGGCTCCCAGAAGGCGCGGCCCGCGGGCGCATCGCGAGTCGGCATGCCGAATTCCGCGAAGTACCCACAGGTCGAGCCGACCGGCGGGTCGATGCCTGGCGGCGAAAAGGTGCGCGCCTCGACCAGGCGCACGGCCTGGCCGGCAGGGTCGCGAAACACGACCTGGTGGAATACATCCTCGCCGAGCTGGCGCTCCTCCATCCGGATGCCAAGCGATTCCAGCTCCGGCACACGGTCGGCGAGCTGGGGGTGGACGAAGGTGAGCGTCGGCGAGGGGATGGGCGCGGCGTGCAGCCCGAGATACAGCCGTCCGTCCGTGACCACGGCGTACGGATGGTTCCAGGTCTCGCCCACCGGCGCCTGGACGAAACCCAGTGCCTCGTAAAACGCCAGCGATTCGCGAATCGCCGGCGCGTACACGCTGATTTCCAGAAATCGACCGAGCATGAAAGATCCGGTCCGTCGGGCGCGGGAAGGGCAAGAATAACGCAACAGGGGTGAAAAGCCGCCACCGACGCGCCGCGCAGCGAACCTGCGTCGGCGCCGGCCATCCGCGCAAAGTGCGCCGGACGGTTAACGCGGTGCGCCCAGACGCAGGGCGCGCTCGCGGGCGAGCTCGGGATCGCTACGCGCAACGTCGCCGGTCTCCGGCCAGCCCCGGCAGTGCCGCACGATCAATCCGGCGAGCGCCTGTACGTGCTCCGGCGAGGCGTTGAGCGCCGGCACGTAGTCGTAGGACACACCACCCTGCTCGAGGAAGGCTTTCTTGTTGCGGATCGCGATTTCTTCCAGCGTCTCCAGGCAGTCGGCGGCGAAGCCGGGACACACCAGCGTGACGTGCTGCCGGCCTTCGCGAGCCATGCCCACGAGCAGTTCATCGGTGTACGGCCGCAGCCATTCCTCGCGGCCCACCTGGGACTGAAAGCTGACGCTCCACTCGTCGTCGGCGAGTTGCAACTGCCGTGCGATCAGTCGCGACGTCTTCTGGCACTGGCAGTGATAGGGGTCCCCCTGGAGCAGGTAACGACGCGGCACGCCGTGGTACGAAAGCACCAGGTGCTTGCGCCCCGAGACGGCCCATTGCCGCTCGATGCTCGCGGCAATGGCCGCGATGTAAGCGGCATCGTCGTGGTAATGCGTGATGAAGCGCAGTTCCGGCAGCCATCGCCAGCGCTGCAGGTGGCTGCTGACCCGGTCGAAGACCGAGCCGGTGGTGGTGGCGCTGTACTGCGGATAAAGCGGCAGCACGATCAGGCGGCCGATGCCCTGTGCGCGCAATTGCTCGAGTGCCGAGCCGATCGACGGGTTGCCGTACGTCATCCCGAGCGCGACGTGCACCGGCCCGTCGAGCACGTCGTCGAGCGCCTCCTGGATACGTCCGGCCAGGGCCTGGCTATGCAGCAGCAGGGGAGAGCCGTCCGGCGTCCAGATTTGCCGATAGGCGTGCGTGCTCTGGCGGGGGCGGACTCTCAGGATCACCCCGTGCAGGGCGAGCCACCAAAGCCAGCGCGGCGCTTCGACCACGCGCGGATCGCCCAGAAATTGCGCCAGGAAGCGGCGCACCGCCGCCGGCGTGGCGGCGTCGGGCGTGCCGAGATTGACCAGCAGCACGCCGAGGCTTTCCGGCGTGCCATGGCGGTATTGGGGGGAGCCGAGGTACTGCATGGCGGCACTTTAAGAAAAATTACGCGCTTCAGTGAGGGAAATCGTTATTTTTTGTCGCTATACATAGTGGGAACTGCATGCGCCAGACCGGCGCTTGCTCGAGACGCTCGCGCAACGGGACTGGTGCGCGCACTCGACATCGATCGGGAGCTTTCGGGCGCGGGCAGCTCGAACCGTCTCGCGGTCCTCCTCGTTTTTCTCGTCCTCTGCGTAGCCGCGTGCTGCTGCGCGTCGCTACGTCCCCCTGCCAACCGGTCGGAGCGTGGCAGCCCTCGCCTGCCCCCCTCCCCAGGGCCGTTGCGCTCCGATCGGTGGCCCATTCGACTGTCCGTGACTTCGCGGAGCACCGGGCCTCGCCGCGCCCTGTGGCGGGCAGCGGGGCACGTGCCGGGCTCGGGCGGCGCGTGCGTCGTACGCCCGGCGGCTCAGCGCTCGAGGATGGCCGTCACACCCATCCCGCCGGCCGTGCACACCGATATCAGGCCGCGTCCGCTGCCGCGTTGCTCGAGGAGCTTGGCCAGCGTCGCTACGATGCGCGCGCCGGTGGCGGCGAACGGGTGCCCGATGGCGACGCTTCCGCCTTTCACGTTGAGCCGGGCGCGGTCGATGGTGCCGAGCGGCTCGGCGAGTCCGAGGCGATCGCGGCAGAACTCGGGCGACTGCCATGCCTTGAGCGTGCACAGCACCTGCGCCTCGAAGGCTTCGTGGATTTCGTAGAAATCGAAGGCCTGCAACGTCAGTCCGGCGTCGGCCAGCATGCGTGGCACGGCAAACGCCGGCGCCATCAGCAATCCGTCCTTGTCGATGTAGTCCACTGCCGCCACCTTGCCGTACGTCAGGTACGCCTGGATCGGCAGGTTGCGCGCCCGTGCCCACTCCTCGCTGGCCAGCAGCACGGTTGCGGCCCCGTCGGTCATGGGCGTGGAATTGCCCGCGGTCAGGGTCCCCTGCTCGCTGCGGTCGAACACCGGCTTGAGCTTTGCCAGTTTCTCGAGCGAGGTGTCGCGTCGGATGTTGTCATCGGTGCGCAGTCCGCGATGCTCGACCACCAGGTCCGTATAGAACCCCTCGTCCCACGCAGCGGCCGCCTTGCGGTGACTGGCGAGCGCCAGCTCGTCCTGCTCGGCGCGCCCGATGCCCCATTGCTGCGCCATGCGTTCGCAGCTCTCGCCCATGGACAGGCCGGTGCGCGGCTCTTTGACCGTGGGCAGCCGGGGTTTGAGATACTTCGGCTTGAAGCCGAGCCAGGGCGCAATGCGCTCCCCGAAGGACTTGCCGCGCGCGCTGCGTAGCAACAATTGCTGATACTCGCGCGGATAGACGATGGGCACGTCGCTGGCCGAATCGACCCCAGCGGCAATCCCCGAGTCGATCTGCCCGGCGGCGATCTTCAAGCCGATCAATATGGCGGTTTCCAGGCTCGTCCCGCAGGCGCGCTGCAGGTCGAAGGCGGGCGTCTCGCGCGAGAGGCCCGAGCCAAGCACCGCCTCCCGAGTGAGATTGAAGTCGCGCGAGTGCTTCATGACGGCGCCGGCGCCGACGTCGCCCAGGCGCTCGCCGCGCAGGTCGAAACGCTCGACCAGGCCCTTGAGCGCCGCGGTCAGCATTTCCTGGTTGGTGGCCTCGGCGTAAGCGCCCATGGCACGAGCGAAGGGAATCCTGACGCCGCCGACGATGGCGACGCGTCGCGGGGAAGATCCGGCGCCTGATCCGACGAACATTGAGCAGCGCTCCGTTCATGAGACAATAACCGGCGAAGCATGCCGCGCCGCCGCTGCGCGGTCAAAAAGCTCCGCTTCTCCCCTGGTTCCGAGCTCGCGATGCCTGCAAGCGCTTCCATCCGTGCCCGCGTGGCGGCGGACGCCCGCACGATCGTGCGCCTGGGCGGGCCGCTGCTCGCCAATAATCTGGCCGTCGCCGGCATGTCGTTCGCCGACACGATCATGGCCGGACGGCTGGGCGCGGTCGACCTCGCGGGCCTTGCGGTCGGGGCGAGCTATTTCAACCTATTCCTGTTCATGGGGCTGGGCGTCTTCATGGCGGTCTCGCCCACCGTCGCTCATGCCCATGGCGCCGACGACGCGCCACGCGTGGCCTCCGTTCTGCGCCAGTGCTGGTGGCTGGTGGCGCTGCTCGCCGTGCCCATCGTGACCGGCATGTGGCAAGCCGGCCTGGTCCTGCCGGCGATCGGCATTGCGCCTGAGATTCTTCCGGTAGCCACCGGCTATGTGAAGGCGGTGAGCTTCGGCATGCCGGCGCTGCTGGCCTTCTTCGCGCTGCGCTTCACCAGCGAAGGGCTTGGGCATACGCGGCCCATCATGTACATGGCCGTACTTGGGCTGGTGCTGAACGTCTGCGGCAACTGGGTGTTCATGTACGGCAAGCTCGGCATGCCGAGCCTGGGCGCGGTGGGGTGCGGGGTGGCCACCGCCATCGCCATCTGGGCGATGTTCCTGGCCATGCTGCTGTACGTGCGCGCGCACCGGGTGTATCGGCGGTTTCGGTTCTTCGAGCGCTTCGAGCGACCAAACCGGGCCATTTTCTGGGAGCTGCTGCGCCTGGGTGTGCCCATCGCGGGCAGCGTGCTCGCCGAGGGAGGCTTGTTCGTCGCGGCGGCGCTGTTGATGGGCGTCATGGGCGCCACCATTGCCGGTGCCCATCAGATCGCCCTGAATTACGCCTCGTTCATGTTCATGGTGCCACTCGCCATGAGCTCGGCGACCACCATTCATGTCGGTCACCTGCTCGGGCGGGGTGAGGCACGTGCGGCGCGCTTTGCCGGCCTCGTCGGCATGGGCCTGTGCGCGACCGTGATGGCGGTCTCCGCGAGCGCCATCCTGTTGCTCAACGAGCAGATCGCGGCCCTTTATACGAAGGATCCACAAGTGCTCGAGCTCGCCGGCACCTTGCTGCTGATGGCGGCGCTCTTCCAGTTCTCCGACGGGGTTCAGGTGGGCGCGGCCGGGGCGCTGCGCGGGTTCAAGGACACCACCGTGCCCATGGTGATCTGCCTCATCTCTTACTGGGTCATCGGGTTTTCGCTGGCCTATGTGTTCGGGGTGCTGCAGGGCAGGGGGCCGGTCTACGTGTGGCTCGGCTTGACGGCGGGC
>QGUO01000222.1 GCA_003242495.1 Pseudomonadota bacterium
ATCACACCGAGCACGCCCACGACTTCCTTGTCGAGCGTGTACGGTGCCGTGACGACGCTGCAGTCGTCGAGGATGGTGTAGCCCGACTCCTGGCCGATGAAGATCTGCACACCGTCGGCGCGCAGGCTCTGGTCGAGCAGGTGCAGGATGTCGCGTTGCTGCGTGAACGCCTCGAACAGCCGCTTGAGCTTCTCGACGTTCGACAGCTCGGCGAAGCCCATGAGGTTGGTTTCGCCGGCGATCACATATTCCATCTGGCCCTCGTTCGAAGGCACGTTGACCACCTGCTGCGCAAGCCGGATCGCATCGAGCATCACCTGGTTGAGGCTCTCGCGCGTCTCCTTGAGCTGGGTGAGCAGGTGCTCGCGCACCTGCTTGAGCTCCTTGCCGGCGAACTCGCGGTTCAGGTAGTTGGATGCGCGGCGCAGCTCCTCGGCCGAGTAGGTGCGCTCGAGCTGCAGGATGCGGTTCTGCACTTCGCGGCCGTTCACCACCAGGATGGCGAGCACCCGGTTGTCGGACAGCGGCAGAAACTCGATCTGGCTCAGCGAGGCATGGCTCTGGCGCGGCAGGGTCACCACCCCGGCGAGCATGGTCACCGTCGACAGGAGCTTCGAGGCCACGTTGATCAGCGCCTTGGGATCGTCGGGGTGCTGGCCGAGCTGTGCCTGGATCTCGGCGACCTTCTCCTCCTCGAGCGGCTCGAACTTCAGCAGGGTATCGACGAAGAACCGGTAGCCCTTGTCGGTCGGGATGCGTCCGGCCGAGGTGTGCGGCGAGGTGACGAACCCGAGCTCCTCGAGGTCCGCCATGACATTGCGGATGGTCGCCGCGCTCAGTTGCATGCCCATGTCACGCGCGAGCGTGCGCGAACCGACCGGCTGACCGTCGCGGATATAGTGCTCCACCAGCAGCTTCAGCAGATGCTGGGAGCGTTCGTTCAAGACCTCTTCGCTGCCCTCGCTGCGCATCGTGTGCGACTCGAGCCTCCTCCTGCAATTCATCAGCCCGGCGACTGTGAAACCCCGGTCCTGCCCGTCGTGCCGGCCGGCCATGCGTGAAATGGCCGCCGGCCGGCGGCCGCGGCGGCACGCATCCCGCCCGGCGCTGCCGCGACAACAGGTCGTCCCAGGGCTTCGCCAGGCGCCGCGGATTCCACTTCAGACGGGCGGTAACCTGATGTGGTAGAAGACATTTTGATCATCGCGAGCCTGACCGCCGCTGTGAAGCTAGCACGGCTCCGGACGGTGTCAAGCGACCAACGCCCGCAACGCGATTGCACGCCGGACACGCGCGCATGCTAAAAAGTGCGCCCATGTCCCGGCACCTTAGATTTCATCGCCTCGCCCTGGTCGGCAACCCGCACGATACCCGGGTGAGCGAGTCCATGCAGACCCTCGCCAAGCACCTGCTCGCGGGCGGGCGCCGCGTGCTGACCGAAGAGGCCAACCCCGTCGACTTCGGCGCCGCTCCGGTGGAGCGGCTGGCGCCCTCGGCGCTCGGCGCAGCGGCCGACCTGATCGTCGCCATCGGCGGCGACGGGACGATGCTGCACGCGGCCCGTCTGGCGTCCGGACATGGGGTTCCGATCCTCGGAGTCAACCGCGGGCGACTCGGCTTCCTGGCGGACGTCGGCACGGCGGAGATGCGTGAGCGTCTCGACGATGTGCTGGCCGGCCGCTACGTCGAGGACCGCCGGGCCATGTTCCGTGCGCGTCTCTTGTGCCGCGACGGCGCCGAGAAGCTTGGCGAGGCGCTCAACGACGTGGTGCTGCAGAAGTGGGAAACCGGCCGCATGCTCGATTTCGAGACCTGGATCGACGATCGCTACGTCAACACCCACGGCGGCGACGGGCTGGTGGTGGCCACGGCCACGGGCTCGACCGCTTACGCGCTGTCCTGCGGCGGTCCCATTCTGCACCCCGGCATCGACGCCCTGGTGCTGGTGCCGATCTGCCCGCATACCCTGTCCGACCGCCCCATCGTGGTCAGCGGCTCGGCCACCGTGGAAGTGCGCCTGGTGGAGCGGCCCAACACGCGCGCCCAGGTCACCTGCGACGGCCTGCCGCTGGGCGAGCTCGAGCCGGGCGACCGGCTGTTCATTACGCGCGCGCAAACCAGCGTCACGCTGCTGCACCCGGCGGACTACGACTATTACCGCATCCTGCGCTCGAAGCTGCGCTGGGGTCGCGGCGATCGCGTCGGGCCCGATACCTGAGGCGCAAGGGACCATGCTCCAGCATATCCAGATCCGCGATTTCGCCATCATCGACGCCGTCGAGCTCGAGCTCGGCCCCGGCCTGACCGTCCTCACGGGCGAGACCGGCGCAGGCAAGTCCATCCTGGTGGACGCGCTGCTGCTCGCGGCCGGCGGCCGCGCGGGCGCCGACGCCGTGCGTCACGGCGCCGAGCGCGCGGAGATCTCCGCGACCTTCTCCCTCGACGGCAATACCGCCGCGCTCGCCTGGCTCGCCGAGCAGGCCATCGAGCACGACGGCGAATGTCAGCTGCGGCGGATCGTCAGCGCCGACGGCCGCTCGCGCGCCTACGTGAACGGCCAGGCCATGCCCGTGCAGGCGGTGCGCCAGCTCGGCGCGACCCTGCTGGACGTGCACGGCCAGATGGAATACCAGTCACTGGTCAGGCGCGCGGCGCAACGCGAGCTGCTCGATGCCTTCGGCGGGCACACGCCGCTCGTCGACGCCGTCGCGACCGCCTGGCGCACGCTCTGTGCGGCGCAGGCGGAACGCGATCGGGCCGCGGCCAGCGCCCAGGATCGCGAAGCGCGTCTGGAGCTGCTCAAGTACCACCTGGAGGAGTTGTCGGCCCTCGATCCCCAGGCCGACGAAGTCGAGGCGCTCGGCGCCGAGCGACAGCGACTCTCGCAACGCGGCCGGCTCGCGCAAGGGGCGGGCGAGATCGGTCAGCTGCTGCGTGAGGCCGAGGACACCAACGCCGAGCAGGCGCTGTCACGCGCCGCGAGCCTGGCACGCACCCTGGCGGATCTCGATCCCCGGCTTGCGCCCACGGCCCAGCTCCTCGACGAGGCCCTGATCGCGCTGCGTGAGTCGGCCGACAACGTGGAACGCTACCTCGCCGATCTCGATGCCGACCCGGCCCGCCAGGAATGGGTGGAGCAGCGCCTCGCGGCGCTCGAGGCCGTGGCGCGCAAGCATCGCACCGAGCCGGCGGCGCTCCCGGCGCTCAGGCGCGAGCTGGCGGCGGAGCTCGAGCGACTGGAGACGCTCGAGGCCTCGCTCGAGCAACTCGACGCGAACGTCGCCGCCGCCCGGCAGGCGTTCGCGGCGGCCTGCGCCGCCTTGAGCACCGCCCGGCGGGAGGCAGCCGCCGAGCTCGAGCGCCAGATCAGCGCCCTCATGCAGACGCTCGGCATGCCCGGCGGCCAATTCCGCATCGCCGTCGACCCTTTACCGGCCGACGCGGCCGGCGCCCATGGCGCCGACGAGATCGAATACCTGGTGAGCGCCAATCCCGGCCAGCCGCCCAAGCCGCTCGCCAAGGTGGCCTCGGGCGGTGAGCTCTCGCGCATCAGTCTCGCCATCCAGGTGGCCGCCGCACAGGGCGACGCCCTGCCCTGCCTGGTCTTCGACGAGGTGGATGCCGGTGTCGGCGGCGGCGTCGCGGAGATCGTCGGTCGCCACCTGCGCGCGCTCGGCGAGCGCGCGCAGGTGCTGTGCGTGACGCACCTGCCGCAGGTGGCCAGCCAGGCGCACGCCCATGTGCGAGTGAACAAGCTCACCGACGGCAAGACCACCCGCACCGCCCTGGTCACGCTGACCGATGCCGAGCGCATCGAGGAGATCGCCCGCATGCTCGGGGGCGTGGAGATCACCGACAAGGCGCGTGAGCACGCCGCGGAGATGCTGCGGCCGACGCCGCCGCCCGCCGCCGCGAAAAAAACGCGCGGCGACACGCGCAAGCGCCCGACACGCCTGGCCAAGGCGAGACGCTGAGGCGCCGGCGCGGCTCGGGCGATCCCGTGCACCGAGGCGCGCCTCGCCGGAATCCCGCGCGGCCTCGCGCCCGGGACGGTCGGCTCAGCGAATGAGTGGCCAAAGGGCCTCAGGCAAATGGCCCCGGGCCAAACGGACGGCCGGGCGTTGCGGGCCCCCGGCGGCTCTGCCAGATAACGGCGTTGCGGACGCCGGGACCCTGGGCGGGCGGTGCGGCGGCTGCCGGCGCTCAGGCGCGCCCGCGACTCTCCCGGCGCGAGGGGCAGTTCACGCGCTTGCAGTGGCCGTAGAGGATCATGGAGTGGTCTTTCAGCTCGAACTGCAGCTTGGAGGCCACGGCGTGCTGGCGCTCCTCGATGTCCTCGTCCATGAACTCCTCGACCTTGCCGCAGTCCAGGCACACGATGTGGTCGTGGTGCTCGCCCTCGTTGAGCTCGAACACCGCAGTCGTGCCCTCGAAATGATGACGCGTGACCAAGCCGGCCGCCTCGAATTGCGTGAGGACCCGGTAGACGGTCGCCAGCCCGATGTCCTCGTGCGAATCGAGCAGGTGCTTGTAGATGTCCTCGGCGCTCATGTGGCGCGGCGTTGCCGTACCCAGAATCTCGAGGATCTTCAGACGGGGCAAGGTGACCTTCAGGCCTGCCTTGCGCAATTCAGTGGTTTCGGGTTCCATCGTCATCCCTCGCCGCTGCGGTACGGGCAGCTTTTGAGTATCATCCGCGCCGGATTATCCCCCACCTGACCGGACCAAGCCACCCACGACCGCTGCATGCACATTTCGACCTGCTTTCGTCGGCTCGCAACGGCTTCGGCCGCCGGCCTGGCCCTCGCCATGGCAATGGTGTTCGCGAGCGGCTGTGTCTACCGGATCAACATCCAACAGGGTAATTTCCTGGAGGCGAAGGACATCGACCGCGTCACCGTGGGCATGACCCGCCCGCAGGTGCGCTCGCTGCTCGGCACGCCCATGGTGGCCGATCCCTTCCGCGACTCGCGCTGGGACTACGTCTACTACCTCAAGCACGGCAAGCTGGGCCGTGTCCAGCAGCGGCACTTCATCGTGCATTTCGATGGCGACACGGTCGCGCGCATCGAGCGCCGCACCGGGGTCGGCCAGGCCGCCAGCGCGCAGGGGCTCGAGGAAGAAGCCGAGCAGAAGCAGCGCGAGGTCGAGGAATTGCGCAAGAACGCCGAGATGGAGAACGTCACCGAAGGCAGCGGCGTCGAAAGCTGAGCGAACGCGCCTGCCGTTGCGCGTTTCACCCCACGCGCCGGCGCCGGGCCTCCTTGGGGTCCACGGTCAGGGGGCGCAGGATCTCGATGCGGTCGCCTGGCGCGACGCACTGCGAAAGCGCCACCACCCGCCCATAGATGGCGCACGCCAGCGGTCGCGAATGGATGTCCGGGAAGCGCCGCGGCAGACCGGACAGCTCGACGGCCGCCGCCACCGTGGTGCCGGGCGGGACGGTCAGCGGCACCACGGCCTGGTGCTCGGGCAGCGCGTACACCACGCTGATCGCCACGCCCTCACCGGGTTCCATAGAGCTCATGCGCGCGCGCCACGAAGGCATCGACCAGCTGACTGCAGCTGCGCTCGAAGGCACGCGAGACCAGCAGCGCCGTCATGGGGTTGGAGAACTGGAAGCGCATGGCCAGACCGATGCGCGTGCCGCGATCGCCCAGCGGCTCGAAGGTCCAGCTGCCCTCGAGGACCTTGAACGGCCCCTCGACCAGCTTCATGTCGATGCGTTCGGGCGGCGTCAGCGTATTGCGCGTCACGAAGCGCTCACGCACCGAGCCGGCCGCCATTTCCAGGCGCCCGACCACCTCGCCGTCGCCGCGCGAGACGAGCTGGGCCCCGGTCACCCAGGGAACGAATTGCGGATAGCGCTCGATGTCCTCCACCAGGGCGAATATCTGGGGCGGCTTGTACGGAACGAGGGCGCTGCGGTGGACTTCTCGCATAAACTGTCAGTTTAGCGGTAAACGCCCCATTCGCGCTAAGCGGGGCCGTAGCCGCTACAATGCGCGCCCTTTATGAGCAAGAAGCCAACGAAAGCCGACAGCCCGCTCATCGCCGAGAACCGCAAGGCGCGCCACGACTACTCCATCGAGGAGACGTACGAGGCGGGTCTTGCGCTGCAGGGCTGGGAAGTCAAGAGTCTGCGCGCCGGTCGTGCGCAGCTCAAGGAAGCCTACGTCTTCATGAAGGACGGCGAGGCCTTTCTGTTCGGGGCGCACATCTCGGCGC
>QGUO01000223.1 GCA_003242495.1 Pseudomonadota bacterium
CATCCGTGGGCGTGGACTGGTCCATGGTGGCGAGGGTGCGATCCGTGCGCCGCACCTTCAGGCCCTTGGCTCTCATCTGCCTTCACGCCTGCCTCTCTTTTTCCTCGTGCCCCCCCTCCGTGTCGATGTACAGCACCGCAGGCGTATCGGCGGTTTCCGCGACGACCTCGTGCTGCTCCCAGACTTTCTCGAACAGTGTTTTGGGTTTCATCCAGTCCGTTACCGACTCGTCAATACTTGCCGGGCAAGGATCCGCGCCCGACGGCGGAGCGGCGGCGGCCCCTCAGGAACCGGTGGCCGCCGTGTCGTCCGCGACCTGGCAGGGCTCGAGCCAGCCCCACTTGTCCGGGGTCTTGCCGCTGAACAGGCCGAAGAATGCGGACTGCAGCGCCTCGGTCACCGGGCCGCGACGCCCGCTGCCGATGGTGATGCGGTCCACCGAGCGCACCGGCGTGATCTCCGCGGCCGTGCCGGTGAGGAAGATCTCGTCGGCGATGTACAGAAACTCGCGCGGAATGGCCTGCTCGACCACTTCGAAGCCGTGCTCGCGCGCCAGGGTCACGACGGTGTCGCGGGTGATGCCTTGCAGGATCGAGTTCGCCAGGGCAGGGGTATAGATGACCCCGTCGCGCACGACGAACAGGTTCTCGCCGGCGCCCTCGCTGACGCTGCCGTCGATGCCGAGGCCCAGGCCCTCGGCGAAGCCGTTGCGCTTGGCCTCCATGCTGATGAGCTGGCTTGACAGGTAGTTGCCGGCGGCCTTGCCGAGCGCCGGAATGGTGTTCGGCGCGACGCGCTGCCAGGAGGAGACGCACACGTCGATGCCGTTCTGCAGCCCCTCCGCGCCCAGGTAGGCGCCCCATTCGAAGGCGGCGATCACGGTGTCCACCGGTGGCGGATTGGCCGGCGCCACGCCGATCTCGCCGTAGCTGCGGAACGCGAACGGCCGCAGGTAGGCGCCGCTGGTGAGCTCGTTGGCGAGCACGATCTCGCGGCAGGCGGCGTTGATCTCCTCCGGGGTATAGGGAATCTCGATGCGATAGATCTTTGCCGAATCGAACAGCCGGCGCGTGTGGTCACGCAGGCGGAAGATGACCGGGCCGCGGGGCGTCGCGTAGGCGCGCTCGCCCTCGAAAACGGTCGACCCGTAGTGCAGTGCGTGCGCCAGGACGTGAACGGTCGCTTTCTCCCAGGGCACGAGCTGACCGTTGTACCAGATGTATTTCGCGGCCTTGATGGGCATGGTAGGGCTCCTTGTGCTTGCCTTGTGCTGCGTCGCCCTGCAGCTAGATGGCGGAGACCACGGATGGGTCGGGGGTGCGCCGCCTGTTCCCGTTCCCGGCGTCGTTGCGCCCGGCGGTCGCGCGAGTCGCCTCGATACGGTTGATCACCTCGAGATAGGCGTGCGCCGCCGCCTCGATGATGTTGGTGCTGACGCCCGAGCCACGGTAGCTGCGCCCGTTGTGCTCGACGGTGAGCAGCGCCTCGCCCTGTGCATCCTCACCGACCGAAACGCTGTGCACCTCGAACTTGCGCATTTCGACGTGCGTGCCAGTGGCCGCGTCGATGGCCTTGACCACCGCATCGACCGGGCCGGCCGCGCTGGTGCGTTGCTCGATCCGCCGCCCGTCCACGTGCGCCAGGGTCAGGCGCACCGTCGCGCTGCCGGCGGAGCTGCTCTCGATCTCGATCTGCTCGAGCGACCAGGGACCGGCGGCGCCGGTCTCCGCGCGCATCACCAGCGCCTCGATGTCGCCGTCGAACAGCTCCTTTTTCTTGTCGGCGAGCGCCTTGAATTCCTCGAACAGCTGGTTGAGCTCGGCGTCCTCGAGCTCGAAGCCGAGCTCCTTGACGCGCTCGCGGAAAGCGTGCCGGCCGCTGTGCTTGCCCAGGACCAGGTTGGTGCGCGACAGGCCCACGTCCTGCGGACGCATGATCTCGTAGGTCGAGTGGTGCCGCAGCATGCCGTGCTGATGGATGCCCGACTCGTGTGCGAAGGCGTTCTCGCCGATGATGGCCTTGTTGCGCGGAATGGGCATGCCGGTGATCTGCGAAACCAGTCGGCAGGTCGGGTAGAGGCGGGTGGTCTGAATGCCGGTGTGCACGCCGAAGTAGCTCTCGCGCGTCTTGAGCGCCATGGCCACTTCCTCGAGCGAGCAGTTGCCGGCGCGCTCGCCGATGCCGTTGATGGTGCACTCGATCTGGCGGGCCCCGGCACGCACCGCGGCCAGGCTGTTGGCCACCGCCATGCCGAGATCGTCATGGCAGTGCACCGAGAGCCTCACGTTCTCGATGCCGCGCACGTGACGCTTGAGGTAGGCGAACAGCTCGGAGAACTCCTGCGGCACCGTGTAGCCCACGGTGTCGGGGATGTTGACCGTGGTCGCACCGGCATCCACCACGGCCTGGACCACCTCGGCGAGGAACTCGAGCTCGGTGCGCGAGGCATCCTCGGGCGAGAACTCCACGTCCTCGCACAGGTCGCGGGCGATTTTCACGCCCTCCACGGCCATGCGGATGATCTCGTCCTTGGCCATGTTGAGCTTGTACTGGCGGTGGATGGCGCTGGTCGCCAGGAACACGTGCAGGCGCGGCCGCTCGGCATCGCGCAGCGCCTGCCAGGCCGCCTCGATGTCGGCGCGGTTGCAGCGCGCCAGGCCGGCGATGATGGGCCCGCGCACTTCGCGGGCGATGGTATTGACCGACTCCCAATCGCCGCGCGAGGCGATCGGGAAGCCGGCTTCGATCACATCCACGCCGAGCTCCGCGAGCGCCCGCGCCACCCTGAGCTTTTCTGCCTGGGACATGCTGCAGCCGGGAGACTGCTCGCCGTCGCGCAGAGTGGTGTCGAAGATCAGGACGCGGTTCGGATCGCTCGCGGGCACGACTGGATACTCCTCTCGATCGGACGCTATCAGGCGCGGCCTTCCTCCAGCCAGGGCATGCGCCGGCGGAGCTTGGCACCCACCTTCTCGATCTTGTGCTTCCGGTCCTTGTCGAGCAACTTCTTGTACTTCTTGCCGCCGCGCCGGTTCTCGCTGATCCACTGACGGGCGAACTTGCCGTCCTGGATCTCCTTGAGAATCTTCTTCATTTCACGCTTGGTGGCGGCATTGACCACGCGCGGACCGCGGGTGAGGTCGCCCCACTTGGCGGTGTCGCTGATGAACTGGTGCATCTTGGTCAGGCCGCCCTCGTGCAGCAGGTCGACGATGAGCTTGAGCTCGTGCAGGCACTCATAGTAGGCCACCTCGGGCTGATAGCCCGCCTCGACCAGCACCTCGAAGCCCTTGACCACCAGCTCGGTTGCGCCGCCGCAGAGCACCGCCTGCTCGCCGAACAGGTCGGTCTCGGTCTCCTCGGCGAACGTGGTGGTGAGCACGCCGCCGCGGGTGCCGCCGATGCCGTGAGCATAGGCGAGCGCCTTGTCCTTCGCACGGCGCGTGGCGTTCTGCTCCACCGCCATCAGGCAGGGCACACCGCGACCCTCCTGGTACTGGCGTCGCACCAGGTCGCCCGGGCCCTTCGGTGCGATCAGCACCACGTCCAGATCCTTGCGCGGACGGATCTGCCCGAAGTGGATGTTGAAGCCGTGCGCGAACAGCAGGGTGGCATTCTCGGGAATGTTGTCGATCACTTCCTTGTAGAGGTCCTTCTGGGCGAGATCCGGCACCAGCATGGCGACCAGCCCGGCGCCCTTGACCGCCTCGGACGGCTCGGCCACGGCAAGGCCGTCCTTCTTTGCCTTGGTCCAGCTCGGCCCGTTCTTGCGCACACCGACGACGACGTCATAGCCGCTGTCCTTCAGGTTCAGCGCATGCGCGCGCCCTTGGCTGCCGTAGCCGAGAATGGCGATGCGCTCGCCCTTGAGGGCATCCTTTTTGACGTCCTTCTGCGAATAGATCTTCATGTGCGCTCCTCGAGCGTTCTATCGTTTGCAAAACAAAGAACCCCGCCGCGGCCCGAGCCGGTGCGGGGTTCGTCGAGATCTCCCGACGCATGCGCCGAGCCGCCCGCCATCCCGCCGACCGTGGCGGCTGCGCGCTCCCTGAAATCATGCGGCCGCTGTCGTGCAGCGTCGGCAGGCTTGAGCTGGATCAGCGCTTACCCTGGTTCAGAGGCCCGACCCCGACTCCAAGGGCCCGGCAGCTCAGACGTGCTCCGCTTCTCCCCGCGCGAGGCGCCGGCGTCCCGGTACCGAAGTGACCGGAGTGCATACTACCATCGCGTCGGATACCGAGCGCCCGCGGGGCGCTCTCGCGCCGGCGTATGCCGGCGCTCGCCGATCGCAACCGGCTGCCGGTGTCCGCTGTCCATGTCGATGACATGAGCCAGCCCATGTCCATGCCGGGGAGCGGTCCTCGACTTCTAAGGAGACGTGAGACCGTCTGATAAATCATGTGGATGGCACCACATGGCCGTGGATCTTGTCAATCCCTGGCGGGTCGTGCGCCGCGCGCGCATGCCTGCACGGATGCCGCGCGGATGTGGACGGGCAGGGAAGGGGGCGTGTAAAAGGAAGTTCCGCGGCATGCGCTGCATGCGTTCGCAGCCGGTGACTCGCAAGCTTCTCTCGCCCACGATCCGCGCGCCAATGACCAGACGGACGACCGGCAAGCCTTCCCCATCCGCGAGCCCCGACCCGCGCCGCTATTCCAGGGAAATCGTCGACGGCGTCAAGCAGGCACCGAGCCGCGCCATGCTGCGCGCCGTCGGCTATCGGGAGGCCGACTTCCGCAAACCGTCCATCGGCATCGCCTCCACCTGGAGCAATCTCACGCCGTGCAACATGCATATCGACCGGCTGGCGCGCGCCGCCGCGGCGGCGGCCGATCGCGCGGGGGGCAAGAGCACCACATTCGGCACCATCACGGTGTCCGACGGTGTCTCGAACGGCACGCCCGGCATGCGCTATTCGCTGGTTTCCCGCGAGGTGATCGCCGACTCCATCGAGACCGTCGCGGGCGCGCAGGGCTTCGATGGCATCGTCGCCATCGGCGGCTGCGACAAGAACATGCCGGGCTGCATGATGGCGCTCGCGCGGCTCGATCGCCCGTCGGTGTTCGTCTACGGCGGCACCATCCGTCCGGGCAAGCAGCGGCGCGACATCATCTCGGTGTTCGAGGCCGTCGGCGCGCATGCCAGCGGTCTGCTGAGCGAACGCGCGCTGCGCGAGGTGGAGCGCACCGCCATTCCGGGCCCGGGCAGCTGCGGCGGCATGTACACCGCCAACACCATGGCGTCGGCCATCGAGGCACTCGGCATGAGCCTGCCGAACAGCTCCGCCCAGGAGGCCGTCTCCCGCAACAAGCTCGAGGACTGCCGCGCCGCCGGCCGCGCGGTGGTGCGGCTCGTCAAACGCGGCATCCTGCCGTCGCACATTCTCACCCGCGAGGCCTTCGAGAACGCCATCACGGTGGCCATCGCGCTCGCCGGCTCGACCAATCTGGTGCTGCACCTGCTGGCCATCGCGCACACTGCCGGCGTGCCGCTCGCGCTCGACGATTTCACGCACATCGGCCGGCGTGTGCCGGTGCTCGCCGATCTGCGGCCGAGCGGACGTTATGCGATGTCGGAGCTGATCAGGATCGGAGGCATCCGGCCGCTCATGAAAATGCTGCTTGCCGAGGGGCTGCTGCACGGCGACTGCCTGACGGTGACCGGCAAGACCCTGGCGCAGAACCTGCGTGGCGTGCAGCCGTATCCCAAGAACCAGGACATCGTTCGCCCGTTCTCCGATCCCATCAAGCCCGAGAGCCACCTGGTCGTGCTCTATGGCAATCTCGCCCCCGAGGGCGCTGTTGCCAAGCTCACCGGCAAGGAAGGGCTGCGCTTCAGCGGCCGGGCGCGTGTCTTCGACGGCGAGGAGCCGGCGCTGCAGGCCATCCTCGACGGCATGGTCGCCGTCGGTGACGTGGTGGTGATCCGCTACGAGGGGCCCAAGGGCGGACCCGGGATGCGCGAGATGCTGAGCCCGACGAGCGCCATCGCGGGACGAGGACTCGCGGGCGAGGTGGCCTTGATCACGGACGGGCGTTTCTCCGGCGGCAGCCACGGATTCGTGGTGGGGCACATCGCGCCCGAGGCGGCGGTGGGCGGGCCCATCGCCCTGGTCGAGGATGGCGACGAGATCACCATCGACGCCGGGACACGCGCGATCCACCTCGGGGTGTCCGCCGACGCGCTCGCCGAGCGCCGGGCGGCCTGGCGCCCGCGCGAGCCGTTC
>QGUO01000224.1 GCA_003242495.1 Pseudomonadota bacterium
CGCCCCAGATGAGGTGCTCGCCGTAGCGGATGTCGTACATGCGCACGGTCACATCGCCGATGCGTCGCTCGCGCGGTTGATGATTGCGGGCGTCGAACACATGCAGCAGCGGCGCCTCGAAGGTGGTGTCGACCTCGCGACGGTCGAGCTCGAGAGTGAACCCGGGGCGCACGAAGCCCACCACGGGCGTCACCCAGAAACCCGACAACACCAGGTGAGGATCGAGGTAGCCCGCCGGCGTGACATGCTCGCGTGGCAAGCCGATCTCCTCCTGCGTCTCGCGCAGCGCCGCATCGAGCGGCCCGCCATCGCCCGGCTCGATGCGCCCGCCGGGAAAACTGATCTCGCCGGCGTGGTGCTTGAGCGCCAGGCTGCGCCGGGTCAGCAGCACGCTGAGCCCCTCGGGGCGATCGACGATGGGCAGCAGCACGGCCGCGGCCACCGGCCTGGGCGGGAAGTAGCGGCGGATGCCCGATGCGGCCTCCGCGGCGAGCCCGGCCGGCAGCGCCGCGCCGGGGTCCGTGGCCGGCCGGGTGTCCCGCAGGCGCGTCTCGATCAATCGGCGCAGCGCGGACCGCTCGTGTGGAATCACTCGGTGCCGCCCGAGCGGGTGAGCGCGCGCGGATCGAGCAGGCGATCGAGCTCTGCCGGCGACAGCCCGGTCTGCTCGGCGGCCACTTCGCGGATGGGGCGCCCTTGCGCATAGGCGAGCTTGGCGATTCTCGCGCCCGCGTCGTAGCCGATCACGGCGTTCAGCGCGGTCACCAGGATGGGATTGTGATCCAGGGCCTCGGCCACCCGCGCGGTATTGACGGTAAAGCCGGCGATCGCCGAATCGGCCAGCACGCGCGCCCCGTTCGCCAGCAGGTCGATGCTCTGCAACAGGTTGTAGGCGATCACCGGCAGCATGACATTGAGCTGGAAGTTGCCGGACTGCCCGGCGAGGGCGATCGTGGCATCGTTGCCGATGACCTGCGCGGCGATCATGGCCACCGCTTCGGGGATCACCGGATTGACCTTGCCCGGCATGATGCTGCTGCCCGGCTGCAGCGCGGGCAGCGAAATCTCGCCGAGCCCCGCCAGCGGCCCGCTGTTCATCCAACGCAGGTCGTTGGCGATCTTGGTGAGCGAGACCGCCAGCGTGCGCAACTGCCCGGAGAGCTCCACCGCGGCATCCTGCGAGGACAGCGCCTCGAAGTAATTGGCGCTGGGGCGCAGCTCGAGCCCGCATTTCACCGACAGATAGCGCGCCGCACGGGCGGCGAACCGCGGATGCGCGTTGACCCCGGTGCCCACGGCGGTGCCCCCGAGGGCGATGGTTTGCAGGCGTGTGCGCGACTCCATGATGCGCGCGCTGCCGTGATCGATCTGTGCGCGCCAGCCGCTCAGCTCCTGCCCGAAGGTCACCGGCATGGCATCCATGAGATGCGTGCGGCCGGTCTTGACGATGTCGCCGATCTCGCCGATGCGCCGGCTGATCACGGCCGCGAGATAGGCCAGCGCCGGCAACAGGCGCTGCTCGACGCCGAGCAGCGCGCTGACGTGGATCGCCGTCGGAATCACGTCATTGGAGCTCTGGCCCATGTTGACGTGGTCGTTGGGATGCACGTCGATGCCGCCGTACTCGGCCGCGAGGTTGGCAATCACCTCGTTGGCATTCATGTTGCTGCTGGTGCCCGACCCGGTCTGGAACACGTCGACGGGAAACTCGTCATCGTGCCGGCCGTCCGCCACCTCGAGGGCGGCCTTCTGGATCGCGGCGGCGCGCCGGGCATCGAGCGCGCCCAGCTCGAGATGGGTGGTGGCGGCCGCCCACTTGATGAGCGCCAGCGCACGGATGAATTCGCGCGGCATGCGCAGCCCGCTCAGCGGGAAATTCTCGACCGCCCGCTGGGTCTGTGCGCCCCAACGGGCCCGCGCCGGCACCTTCAGCTCGCCGAGACTGTCGCGCTCGATGCGAAAATCATCGTTTGCCACGGTATGATTCTACCAATGAAGCCAGACACCCTGAATGCCGTCTCCCCCATCGACGGCCGATATGCCGACAAGTGCGCGGAGCTGCGCCCCCTGTTCAGCGAGCACGGACTGATCCGACAACGCGTGCGCGTCGAGGCCCTGTGGCTCAAGGCGCTGGCCGCCGAAGAGGGGATCGCGGAGCTGCGCGGCCTGCCCGCCGAGGCCATGACGGTGCTCGACACCCTGGCCGCGCAGCTGCAGGATGCCGAGGCCGCCGAGGTCAAGCGCCTGGAACGCACCACGAATCACGACGTGAAAGCCGTCGAATACTTCGTCAAGAGCCGGCTGGATGCCGTGCCGGCCTGGCGATCGCGGCGCGAGTTCGTGCATTTCGCGTGCACCTCGGAGGACATCAACAACCTATCTTACGCCCTGATGCTCAAGGAGGCGCGCGAGCAGGTACTGCTGCCGCGGCTCGATGCGCTGATCACGCGCCTGCGCACCCTGGCGCACGAGCATGCGGCACTGCCCATGATGTCGCGCACCCACGGACAGCCGGCGACGCCCACCACGCTCGGCAAGGAGCTCGCCAATTTCGTCTACCGCCTCACACGCCAGCGGGCGCGTTTCGCGGCGGTCGTCATCGAAGGCAAGATCAACGGCGCAGTGGGTAACTTCAATGCACACCGGGTCGCCTATCCGGAGGTCGACTGGCGTGCGCTCGGCCGGCGGTTCGTCGAATCGCTCGGGCTCACCTGGAATCCCTACACGACACAGATCGAGCCGCACGACTGGATGGCCGAGTATTTCGATGCGCTGGCGCGCATCAACACCGTGCTCATCGACCTGTGCCGCGACGTGTGGGGCTACATTTCACTCGGCTATTTCCGTCAGCGCGTGGTGGCCGGCGAAGTCGGCTCCTCGACCATGCCGCACAAGGTCAACCCCATCGACTTCGAGAACGGCGAAGGCAACCTCGGTCTCGCCAACGCGCTGCTGCGCTTCCTGGCCGACAAGCTGCCGGTGTCGCGTTGGCAGCGCGACCTCACCGACTCGACGGTGCAGCGCAACGTGGGCGTCGCCGCGGCGCACTCCCTCATTGCCTGGCGCTCCATCGAGCGCGGCCTGGATCGCATCGATGCCGATCCCGAGCGCCTCGCCGCCGACCTCGACGAGAACTGGGAGCTGCTCGCCGAGCCCATTCAGACCGTGATGCGCCGCTTCGGTGTCGAGAACGCCTACGAACAGCTCAAGGCGCTCACCCGCGGCCAGCGTCTGGACGCCGCCGCCATGCGTGAATTCATCGCCGGTCTGGCGATCGACGAGGATGCCAAGCAGCGGCTGCTGGAACTGACCCCCCACACCTATACCGGCATCGCCGCAGAGCTGGCGAAAGAAATCTAGGCGACGCGGCATCCTTCCGGGATGCGCCGGGCGGCGCGGCACCGCCGGCCGCCCGCGGCCCATCCAGCCCGGGCGCCCGGCCCGGGCGCCACGACGCGCCCCGGGGGCTGGCCCGTCACACGGGCCCGGGCTTTTGCGGCGCCGGCCTGCCGCAGCGCCGCAACCCGCCGGCGGGCTCCCGCCTCCGAGGCCGCCTCCCGGGCCCGGGAACGCCCGCGGCCGGCCGGGTGTTTAGGCGCACGTCGCCCCCGGCCATCCGGACAATGTTTTCCCAAGTTGAAAAGGGTCACAATTTCAGATACATGCGCCCGATACACTGGTCATCATGCTAACACCCGATCTCACCGTCGCCGCCGTGGTCGAGCGTGCCGGTCGCTTCCTGCTGGTCGAGGAGCATGTCGCCCGCCGCCTGGTGCTCAACCAGCCCGCCGGCCACGTGGAGCCGGGCGAGCCGCTCATCGAGGCGAGCATCCGCGAGACCCTGGAGGAGACCGCCTGGCACTTCACCCCCGAGGCGCTGGTCGGGATTTACCTGTGGAGCCGTCCGGACCGTCAGCAAACCTTCCTGCGCTTCGCGTTCTGCGGGCAAGTGACCGACCACGAGCCCGAACGACCGCTCGACCATGGCATTCAACGGGCCGTGTGGCTGACGCGTGCCGAACTGCAGGCCCGCAGCGCCCACCTGCGCAGCCCCATGGTACTCAAGTGCATCGATGACTACCTCGAGGGGCGCCGCTACTCGCTCGACATCGTGCGCGAAATCGTGCAGGACCCCATCGCGCTCGCCACGGCCGCCCGCCCGCATCGCCTGCGCGATCTGCCGAACGTCCAGCACCTGAGCTGATCTGCGCACCGGCGCCCTGCCGGCCTGCGCATTGTGCGGCGCGTCCGCCCCGTGTGCGCACCGCGTCCGCCCGTTACACTGGATGCATCATGAGCGCCCGTCCCCTGGTCATCGTCGGCATGTCCGGCGGCGTCGATTCCTCGGTCGCCGCCTGGTTGCTCCTCGAGCAAGGCTACGAGGTCGAGGGCCTGTTCATGAGCAACTGGGACGAAGACGAGGACGGCTACTGCACGGCGGCGCAGGATTTCCAGGACGCCCGCCAGGTCTGCGAGCGGCTCGGCATCCCGCTGCACAAGGTGAGCTTCGCCGGCGAGTATCGCGAGCGGGTGTTCCAGTATTTCCTCGAGGAGTTTCGCGCCGGGCGCACGCCCAACCCCGATGTGCTGTGCAACCGCGAAATCAAGTTCGGCGTGTGCTTCGACTATGCCCGGCGGCTCGGCGCCGACTTCGTGGCGACGGGACATTACGCGCGCATCGTGCGCGAGCCGTCCACGCATCCGCCCACCGCACGCCTGCTGCGCGGGCGCGATCCGCAGAAGGACCAGAGCTATTTTCTACACGCGGTGCCCGCAGCAGCGCTCGCCGCCACGCTGTTTCCACTGGGCGACCTGCACAAGGGGGACGTGCGCCGCATGGCGCGCGAGCTCGCCTTGCCGGTGTTCGACAAGAAGGACAGCACCGGCATCTGCTTCATCGGCGAACGGCCCTTCGCCGAGTTCCTGGCCCGCTACCTGCCCGCCCAGCCGGGTGACATCGAGACGCCCGACGGCCGCCGGCTGGGCCGTCACCGCGGGCTGATGTATTACACCATCGGCCAGCGTCAGGGTCTCGGCATCGGCGGGCGCCCCGACGCCGAGGAGACGCCCTGGTATGTTGCGCACAAGGATCTGACGCGCAACGTGCTCATCGTCGTGCAGGGACACGATCACCCACTGCTGCAGCGCTCGGAGCTCATTGCAACCCAGTTGAGCTGGATCGCGGGCGCACCACCGGCGACGCGCTTCCGGTGCACGACCAAGATCCGTTACCGTCAGGCCGATCAGGCCTGCGAGGTCACCGTGCTCGAGGACGGACGTTGTCGCGTGCGCTTCGACGCGCCGCAACGCGCCGTCACCCCCGGTCAATACGCAGTGTTCTACCAGGACGAGATCTGCCTGGGCGGGGGCGTAATCGAGCAGGCGCCAAGCTATAATTAACGTTTCAGCCCGTTTCAGGTCGCCGGTCGGCCACGGGCGGACCGCCACTCCGGAGGATGCATGAAAGACTCGTTCAAGGCGCGTGCGACACTCGCCTGCGGCAACAACAACTTCGAGATCTTCAGTCTGGCGGCCCTGCGCGGTCATGACCTCGCTCGCCTGCCCTATTCCTTGAAAATCCTGCTCGAGAACCTCTTGCGCTTCGAGGACGGCGTGAACGTGACGCGCGCCGACATCGAGGCGCTGCTCAACTGGGATCCGAAAGCCGCACCGTCCTACGAGATCTCCTTCACGCCGAGCCGCGTGATCATGCAGGACTTCACCGGCGTGCCCGCGGTGGTCGACCTCGCCGCGATGCGCGAAGCGATGGTCAAGCTCGGCGGCAATGCCGATGAGATCAATCCGCTGTCGCCGGCCGAGCTGGTGATCGATCACTCCGTGCAGGTCGACGCCTATGGCTCACCCGAGGCGCTGGCCGCGAACACGGCCATCGAGTTCAAGCGCAACGCCGAGCGCTATGCCTTCCTGCGCTGGGGCCAGACGGCGTTCCGTAACTTCAAGGTCGTGCCGCCCAACACCGGCATCGTCCACCAGGTGAACATCGAGCACCTGGCGCGTGTGGTGTTCGACGTGGAGAAGGACGGTGCGCGCTGGGCCTATCCGGACACGCTGGTCGGCACCGACTCGCATACCACCATGGTCAACGCTCTCGGCGTGCTCGGCTGGGGCGTGGGCGGCATCGAGGCCGAGGCGGCCATGCTCGGCCAGCCCGTGACCATGCTCATTC
>QGUO01000634.1 GCA_003242495.1 Pseudomonadota bacterium
CATCCATTCCACGGCGTTCCGCCGCCTCGTGTACAAGACCCAGGTGTTCGTCAATCACGAGGGCGACCTGTACCGCACGCGGCTGACGCATTCGATCGAAGTGGCGCAGATCGCGCGCACCATTGCTCGCGCGCTGCAGCTGAACGAGACCCTGTGCGAGGCGATCTGCCTGGCGCACGACCTTGGGCACACGCCCTTTGGCCATGCCGGCCAGGATGCGCTCAATGAATGCATGCGCGAGTATGGCGGCTTCGAGCACAACCTGCAGTCGCTGCGCGTGGTGGACGAGCTGGAGGAGCGCTACGCCGCTTTTCCGGGCCTGAACCTCACCTTCGAGACCCGCGAGGGCATTCTCAAGCACTGCTCACTGAACAACGCGCGGCGCCTGGGCGAGCTGGGGGAGCGCTTCATCCAGCGACGGCAGCCTTCTCTCGAGGCGCAGATCGCCAACCTCGCCGACGAGATCGCCTACAACAATCACGACCTGGACGATGGTCTGCGCGCCGGGCTGATCACGCTCGACGGGCTGAAGGACGTTCCCCTGTTTCGCCGCCAGTACGAAGCCGTCGTCGCGGCTCATCCCGGGCTCACCGAGAGGCGCCTGATCCACGAGATCGTGCGCCGCATGATCGGCTACGTGGTCACGGACCTGATCGAGGCCACGCGCGCCGCCATCCGCGAGACGGCGCCCGTGGATGCCGACGCGGTGCGCGCCGCGCCCGGGCCGCTGGTGCGTTTCAGCGAGGCCGTGGCCGCCGAGCACCGCGAATTGAAGGTTTACCTGCGCGATCACGTGTACCGCCATTACCGCGTGCTGCGCATGACCAACAAGGCGCGCAAGGTCATCCAGGCGCTGTTCAGCGAATTCCTGGCCAATCCCGAGCTGTTGCCGGCCGAGAACCGCCACGCGCCGCCATCGCCCTTCGCCACCACCGACGCGGCGCGCCGCGCCCGGGCGGTCGCCGATTACATCGCCGGCATGACCGATCGTTACGCCATTCTGGAGTACGAGCGCCTGTTCGACCCCGCCAAGCGCAGTTGAGCCAGGGTCCGGGCCGCCGGGCGGCGCGACCGTTTCGGTGCAACGGGTCGGGACCCTTTGCGCAAACGGCGCCTTTGCGAGACCATCCCGCTCCATGAGCGAGCCCCTGAAGAATGATTTGCTGTTGCGTGCGCTGCTGCGCGAGCCCGTGCCGCGCACGCCCGTCTGGATGATGCGTCAGGCAGGGCGCTACCTGCCGGAGTACCGTGCCACGCGCCAGCGTGCCGGCAGCTTCATGAACCTGTGCATGACCCCCGAGCTGGCGTGCGAGGTCACCTTGCAGCCGCTGGAGCGCTTTGCGCTCGACGCCGCCATCCTGTTCTCCGACATCCTCACGATCCCGCATGCCTTGGGCCTGGGGCTGACCTTCGAGACCGGTGAGGGACCGCGCATCGAGCGGCCGGTGCGTTCGGCCGGGGACGTGGCCCGGCTGGGCGTCCCGGACCCGGCCACGGATCTGCGCTACGTGCTCGATGCCGTGAGCCTGATCCGCCGTGAGCTGGGCGGGCGCGTGCCGCTGATCGGTTTTGCCGGCAGCCCGTGGACGGTGGGGACCTACATGGTCGAGGGGCAGCACACGGGACTTTGCCCGGATCAAGGCCATGATGTTCCAGGAGCCGGGCACGCTGCATCGCCTGCTGGACCTGCTGAGCGACGCCACCCGTCTGTACCTCAATGCGCAGATCGAGTGCGGC
>QGUO01000225.1 GCA_003242495.1 Pseudomonadota bacterium
CGTGCTCGCCGCCCAGCTCCATCGACTCCTGCAGGCGCGCCGCGCCCGCCAGATCAGCGGGATCGTGCTGCTCGCCTTCGGCGTCTGGCTGGTCATGGCCGCGCTCAAGCCCATGCATGGCCCCGGGCATCATCCCCACCCGTCCGCGTCGACGGCGGTGATGGATGGCGCACCGACGCCCCATGGGACACGGCGCGCGCATTCAGGCCACTGAACTGAAAATCCGCCGCAGGCGCACGGCTCGACTCGTTCCGGGCCGGTGCGCGTTCACACCCGGCAGCGGAACCGGGAGACGACCGCATCCGTTGCGCTATCAAGGATGGAGCTTCGGCGACAAGATCTGTCTTCGCTTTTTTCTACAGTATGTGCACGATTCACCCCGTGTGCAGACCTGAAGTGAAGCGAGCCTCTCTCGTCAGTTGGAGCTCCATTCTTGCGTTCCGGGCTCGCGAAACCCACGGACGCCACCTCGGGTTCGATCCCTCGGGCGGCCCCAAGTCGCCCCTCCCATCGGGGCCACATCATTGATTGAGCCGCTGACAGGCGCCGGCGCAAACACCTCTGTCGGGCCTCGACGGTGAGCGCGGCGCACCGGAACTTCCGACGGCGTTGAGCGGTTCGCCAGTCAAGGATGGAGCCTCGGCAACGATACGCGGCGCAGAGTTCCGGGACAGGCTGTGCAACAACCCCCCATACGCATCCTGCAGGAACACTGGTCACGTTCCCGTGAGACTGGGGCTCCATTCTAGGATGGCCAGGTGTCCGGATTGTCTCCCTTTCGCGGCCTCGGATCGCAGCCTCGGGTAGAGCAGGCGCGAACGGCTCACGGATGAACCGCTGCCAATGATGTGCGGTCCGCAAAACGAAAGGCCCGCCGGAGCGGGCCTTTCGGGCGTCGAGTCTACACGTCGACGCTTGGTTTCGCGGGTGTCGTTCCGTGGTCAGAAGTTCCTGCGAACCATGAGCGACCACTCACGCGGCCGTGCGGGCTGGGCAGCGGTCCAACCGCCGAACCCCGAGATGTCAAAGACGTTGTTGTAGTAGTACTCGTCGAGCGCATTGGTCAATGTGGCCGCCACCTCCCAGTCGCGATCCGGCGAATGCCAGGCCAAACGCGCATTCACCAGGTCGAAGCTCGGCGTTCCCATGGAGGTGGTGACGTTCGGCACCCGGTCGTCCTCGTAGTTGTAGTCGACGCGACCGGTGAGCGAGCTGCCATTCGGCAACTCGAACACGTGCTGCAGGCCGACGCTGAACTTGTACTGCGGAATGCCCGGCGGGCCGTCCGGATTCCTGATGAACGCAGGGTTCTCCAGCACGACCGGATCGATGCGCGTGTACTTGGCGTCGATCCAGCTCCCCGAGAAGTCGAGCGTGGTGTTGTCGGCAAGCTGCCAGAGCACCTCGAGCTCCGCACCGCGATACTCCGAATCCTGCGCGTTCACGGTGGCCAGGCAGGGCGCTTCGGGCTCGAGGCCCGGGCAGCGGCTGCCGGGCGCGCCGACCTGCTGATCCGTGTAATCACTCAGGAACAGCGCACCGTTCACCCGCACGGTGTTGGCGAACAGGTCGGACTTGAAGCCGAGCTCGTAAGCGGTCAGCTCCTCCGGCTGGAACGGCAGGATGTGATTGACATGGTAGAACCGCGGGGAGACGCCTCCGCTCTTGAAGCCGGTCGAGACCGTCGCATAGGTCATGAAGGTGTTCGACCAGCGATAGTCGAAGCTCAGGCGCCAATCGAAGCGATCCGCGGTGAACGTCACCAGATCCGCATAGCCGCCGTTCGCCCGCAGGTCGGCGAACGCCGGATGCAGGCTCGGGGTGCGTCCGCCGTCACCCGGGTTCAGACGCCCGAGGAGCTGGCTTTTCTCCTCGTCGCTGTAGCGAATGCCGGCGGTGAGGTTGATGCGATCGGTCAGGCGCCACACCGTGTGCAGGAATGCGGCCATGGCCTCGCTGTCGGCGATCTCATCGCTGATGAAGTCGAACTGTCCGGGACCGATGTTGTAGCCCAGGTCGACGCGGTTGCGGTTCTGGTTCTTCTGCGTGAAATAGAAGAGCCCGAAGGTGTAATCGAGGATGCCGGAGCTGCCGCTGAGGCGCAGCTCCTGCTGGAAGGAATGCCCGCTGAGCTCGTTGAAGCCGTTCTCACCAGGCAGCGGTGTCCCGTCGTGCGCGATGGAGAAGTCGTTATAGAGCTCGCGATACGAGGTGATGGACTTCAGGTTCAGGTCGGCGTTCAGGGCCCAATCCACGGTCAGCGCCGTGCCCCAGTTCTTCAGATGGTTGATGGGCGGCGTGCAGTAGGGAGTGCGCTCGAAGCCCACCGCGGGGTTGAAGCCGCTGGTGTCATTGCAGAAGGTTTCGTAGGTGTAGTAGCCCTCGTCGGCGACGTTGAACCAGGGTCCCCATTGCGGGCCCATCGGCGCAACGTCGTGCGCATCGAGCAGCACCATGGCGGCGGCCTCCGAGCGATCGTTGACGAGGTCGGCCGTCAGGGTCATCTCCAGGTTGTCGCTGGCGATCCAGCGCAGTGCCGCGCGCCCCGCGGTATACGACTGTCCGCCGAGCGTGCCGACCTTGCAGCCCTTCTTGCCGATGCCGCCCGAGGCAATGCCGAGGTCCGCCGCGAGTTCCGGTTGATGACAGGCGAAGTCGAGACGATCGACATAGCCATCCTGGCTGTTCGAGGCGCCCGAGATGCGCAGGAACAGGTTGTCGGCAAGCGCCAGGTCGGCGGCACCCCGTGCGCCGAGACGGCTGAAGCTGCCCGTGACGACCTCGGCATAGCCGCTGCCATCACCGCTCGGCGGCCGGGTGATCAGGCGCACCGAGCCGCCGATGGCGTTACGGCCCTGCAGCGTGCCTTGCGGGCCGCGCAGGATTTCCACGCGCTGCAGGTCGACGATTTCGAATGCCGAGCCGGTGAGCGTCGGGAAATAGATATCGTCGATGTACATACCCACGCCCGGCTCGAGCGCGAAGTTGAAGTCACCCTGGCCGATGCCACGGATGAAGGCGCTGGTGGAGGAGCCGAAGGGACCGGACTGTTGCTTGATCTGCACGTTGGGCGCCTGCTGGGCGACATCGTAGATGGCCTTTTGTCCGCGGGCGCGCATCGTCTCTTCGCTGATGGCGGTGATGGCGATAGGCGTGTCCTGCAGCCGTTCCTGGCGGAACTGCGCCGTCACCACGATCTCTTCGAGGGTCGAACTGGACGCACCGTCCTGGGCCAGCGCCGGGGCGGCGGCCGCACCGAGCGCGAGCGCCACCGCGCTGGCGATGCAGCGCCGGGCGCTGCGGGTCAGCGTCGTGGACATGGGCGAGGTTTCGATCGTGACAGCGGTGTAATTCTTATGGGTCACATACGGATCGTTCAGACGATTCATTGATTCACCTTGAGGCTCGCGCCTGTTTGTTGCACGTGAGGCGGCGCGGACCAAGACATCCCCCTAAGCCGCCCCGGAACCGGCCCTTGTATAACGGCCGTTATGATCCAACTCGACTCTGAGGGAAACTTGAATCGATCGAAAGTGCACGACACGGGCGTTGCCTGCCGGCGACGCCCGTCGCGCCGATGGCGGCACAGGCGGTGCTGGGCGGAACCGGATGGGCTTGACCGGGCCGAACGCTGCGGCGACGAGGTTGGCCGCAATTTTTTCGATTCAGCGAACCCCTTGATGCCGGGGTTCGCGCGGCCGCGAGGGCCTCAGGAAGTGAGGCTCATCCGCAACGACTCGAGTCGGTCGGTGGGTGTCCAAGATGCATGCAGTCGACGCCGAGCAGGCGAGGTTGAGCACCGGTTGCTGCTTGCCTGGTCAGTTCAAGACCAGGATGATCGCGCCCGATTTGATGATGACCATCGTGATGGTGGCTGACACCATTGCCGTCCCCGTGTCTTGCCCGCAAACTCTGAGAACCCCGCGTCGATGGAAGCGGCCCCGAGATCTTTCCATACGATCCGTTCATCGCGTCGCAGCCTATCCCTTTTCCCTTCTCGATACTCGTGCAGCGCTCGCAAAACGGGACTAGCAGCAACCCTCCGTGCTGCGTAATACCGGCGTCGCAAGCAATTCGTCACCCACGGTCGGCACGGTTCGATACAAGGTCAGGGTGGCCGGCTCGCTCGCCGGGCGCTCGCAACAGACTGCGAGCAGATACTGCGGATTCGGTCGAAACTGCCAGAACCCCCAACGGCCGGGATCGTCTCCCAGCTCGGCATCGATCTCGATCCGAACGGATCGCTCGTCGGGATAACGGAAGCTGAAACGGTCGAGCGGCAACGCCAGCCCCATGCCCCGGGCCTTGATGTATGACTCCTTGAACGTCCAGTATTCGAAAAAGCGGTCGTGGCGCCGCTCGGGCGGCACGGCGGCCAGCTCGGCGACCTCGATCGGTGAAAAGAACCGCTCGGCGATCCCCAGCGACACTTCCCGGGACGCGAGATTCTCGACGTCGACACCGAGCGCGCAGCGCCGCGTCACGCCGAGCGCGATCAGGCCGCGGGTATGCGAGACATTGAAGCACAGACCCGTCGCTTCGACATGCTCACGGGCAATCTCGGGGCGGCCATGACCGTTTTTCGAGAATACCCAGGCAGTCGGCTCGACGGGCGCATAACGCGAGAGCGTGGTGCGCACCAATGCCCGGGTCACCAGGTATCGTTGGCGATCGTCCGCGAAATAGAAGCGTCGCTGCTGGACGCGCTCCTCCTCGCTCAACAGCCGGTGAAAGTCGGCGAGCAGACGTCCATCGAGAATGTCCTGGTAGTACGTCAACCAGATATCTATGTGCGGGCGACCAGCCATGCCTCGATGTCACCGGAACCGACGGAAGGAACGCCCTGGGCATCCGGACGCGGCGAGCCGTGCCGGAATGCGCAGACGGGCGTCTCGCCCTGCCTTATACGCGTTTGTATGCGTCGGCTCCAGAGAGGCCCGTACGTCTACGGCGGCCGGCCCAGCCCCAGCGGACACCGTCCGCCCCGCAGCCGACGCGGCGACTGTTCAGGGCCGAATTCGCTCCGCGCGGGCGCAGACGCAGCGGTCACCGCACCTGCAGGCTCCAATCATCCATGCCGCGGTGACCGCATCTCAGCCGGGCCTGACCCGGGCGAGTGTGCGCGGCTCGTCCGAGACACGGATATCGTTGAACACATGCCGTACGCCGCGAACGGCTTGTGCCAGGTAGGTGGCTTGGCGTTTTGCAGCGCGCGATCGGATTTGCCCCCTCAGCATCACTTCGCCGCTCTTGACCGCCACCGTCACCTCGAATGGATCGATGCGCCCGTCCTCCCGCAAGCGCTGGCAGACCTCGTCGTAGATGCGCCGATCGGAACGCTCGCCGGGCGGCATCCCACTATTTCGATGATGTGCGCGTCGCGGCCGCTGCGGAGCCGGATGCTCGAACTGATTGCGACCCTGAGCGCTGCGGGTGAGGTCCTGGTCGAAACGATCGTAGTCGGTCAGCGCGATGGCACGACCGAAGTCACCGTGCTCCCACTCGTACTGGGCGGCGAAGCGCCGGTGCTCGTCGCGCTCGGCATCGCGATAGCGACGCAAGAGCTCCCGATCGCCGTACAGGTAGTCGCCGGTGAGGGCGCTCACCGGGTCATGCTGCTCGTTCGCGTGCCGCGCGCTCCGACGCGCGACGCGTGGCGTCAGCCGCTGCTGCGGCCCCGAAGCCCGTGGATCCCGGTCTGCCATGGTCACCCTCCGCCCGCAGCTCGTGCCGGCCTGCCGGATGTAATGACTGCACCGCGGCGGAGTTCCCCGCGGCTCGCCCGCGCGGCCTCGAACCAGGCCAGTTTCCCGCGCGTTGCCCTCAGAAGTCCGAAGCAGCAAGGAGAACGACAGTGCCGCGGGCGATACGGCCGCGAACGGACACGGGCGGGCACGCGGCGACCCGCCCGCTCATGGCCTTCGTGGCGTGGTGCGTCACCGCGTGCAGCCCGTCCTCCGACGAAGGGCGAACGCAGCCGACGCCCCCGGCGACGCCCGAGCTAGCGATCGCGCGTTCCGTGCTAGACGAGGCGGACGTCCTCACCTTCGCGGATGCGGACGCCCAGCGCGGCGCCCGGGTCGTGCTCGGTCAGACCCGCTGCCGCGCCGACACGGACTGTTCCGCCTGCTATACCTGCCACGGGGTTCGGGGCGAGGGCCGCTCGCTGGCACGATTTCCC
>QGUO01000226.1 GCA_003242495.1 Pseudomonadota bacterium
GGCATGTCACCACCTGTTCGCGGTACTTGCCGGTCAGGGGACGAAAAAAATGAAGTCGCTCTCCCGCGAACAGCATCAGGGCGCGCCAGGCTCAGTGGGACGGAAGCGGTCAAGTGTACCCGCCTGTGTGGCGACCGCGTAGGCTGGCGCCGGAGAGATACACCGGTAGCGACCGAGCGTCGCCTCACAGACCACCCTTGGGCCGCGCCGCCCGCGCCCGCTCGACGGCGAGTCCGCAGGCACTCCGTGCGAACAAAAGGAGATTGAAACAGATAGGCCTTTGAAACGAGAAAGGCCCCGCTCGCGCGGGGCCTTCCTGGACAGTCGGTGCTGCCGGGCGAGTCGTGCCCGCCCGAAGCCCTTCTTACATGTCCATGCCCATGCCGCCCATGCCGGGCGCGCCATGAGCGTGCTCGTTCTCCTCCTTCGGCGCCTCGGCGATCATCACCTCGGTCGTCAGGAGCAGACCGGCCACGGAAGCGGCGTTCTGCAGCGCCAGGCGCGTCACCTTGGTGGGATCCAGGATGCCGAGCTCCAGCATGTCGCCGTAGGCGCCCGTGGCGGCGTTGTAGCCGTACGTGCCCTTGCCTTCCTTGACCTTGGCGAGCACCACCGCGGCGTCTTCACCCGCGTTGGTGACGATCTGGCGCAGCGGCTCCTCGATGGCGCGGGCGAGGATGCGGATACCGAAGTTCTGATCCTCGTTCTTGCCCTCGAGCTTCTCGATCGCCTTCTGGGCGCGGATCAGCGCGACACCACCGCCCGGCACCACGCCCTCCTCGACGGCCGCACGGGTCGCGTGCAGCGCATCCTCGACGCGGGCCTTCTTCTCCTTCATCTCGACCTCGGTGGCAGCGCCAACCTTGATCACGGCCACGCCGCCGGAGAGCTTGGCCACACGCTCCTGCAGCTTCTCCTTGTCGTAGTCGGAGGTGGCTTCCTCGATCTGCTTGCGGATCTGATCGACGCGCGCCTTGATGTCGGCGTTCTTGCCCTTGCCGTCGATGATGGTGGTGTTCTCCTTCTCGACGACGACCTTCTTCGCCTCGCCGAGGTCGGTCAGAGCAGCCTTCTCCAGGGACAGACCCACCTCATCGGAGATCACCTGGCCACCGGTCAGGATGGCGATGTCCTGCAGCATGGCCTTGCGGCGGTCGCCGAAGCCCGGGGCCTTCACAGCCGCGACCTTGACGATGCCGCGGATGGTGTTGACCACCAGCGTGGCGAGCGCCTCGCCCTCGACGTCCTCGGCGATCACCAGCAGCGGACGGCCCGCCTTGGCGATGTTCTCGAGCAGCGGCAGCATCTCGCGGACGTTGGAGATCTTCTTGTCGTACAGCAGGATGTACGGGTTCTCGAGCTCCGCCGTCTGGTTCTGCTGGTTGTTGATGAAGTACGGCGACAGGTAGCCGCGGTCGAACTGCATGCCCTCGACCACCTCGAGCTCGTTCTCCAGGCCCGAGCCCTCCTCGACGGTGATCACGCCTTCCTTGCCGACCTTCTCCATCGCATCGGCGATGGTCTGACCGATCGACTCGTCGGAGTTCGCCGAGATCGTGCCGACCTGGGCAATGGCCTTCTGGTCCTTGCAGGGCTTGGACAGGCGCTTCAGCTCCTCGACGACCGAGGCAACGGCAGCGTCGATGCCGCGCTTCAGGTCCATCGGGTTGGCGCCGGCGGCAACGGCCTTCAGGCCCTCGCGCACGATCGCCTGGGCGAGCACGGTGGCAGTGGTGGTGCCGTCGCCGGCCTCATCGGAGGTGTTCGAAGCGACCTCCTTCACCATCTGCGCGCCCATGTTCTCGAACTTGTCCTTCAGCTCGATCTCCTTCGCCACCGAAACGCCGTCCTTGGTGACCGTGGGCGCGCCGAAGCTCTTCTCGAGCACGGCGTTGCGGCCCTTCGGGCCGAGCGTGGACTTGACCGCGTTCGCCAGGATGTTCACGCCCTTGACCATGCGCAGGCGGGCGTCATCGCTGAAACGTACTTCTTTGGCAGCCATGTGAGTTCAACCTCTCAAACGTGTGAATCTGTTCTCAAGCGACGTAAGACGAGACGTGCGCCGCGGCTTAGTTCTCGATGACAGCCATGACGTCTTCCTCGCGCATCACGAGGAGCTCTTCACCGTCAACCTTCACTTCGGTGCCGCTGTACTTGCCGAAGAGGATGTTGTCGCCGACCTTGACGTCGAGCGGACGCACCTCGCCGTTCTCGAGGATCTTGCCCTTACCCACGGCGATGACCTTGCCGCGGATCGGCTTCTCGGTCGCCGAGTCCGGGATCACGATGCCGCCCGGCGTCGTGCGCTCCTCTTCGAGGCGCTTGATGATCACACGATCGTGCAACGGACGGATTTTCAGTTTGTCGGCCATAGCTCAAACCTCGATTCTGGTTCGATTGACGGGATTGGGAACCACGGAAGCGCCGTTCAAGCACACTGCTGCCGCACGACAGCCGCCACCGGTCTCCTAGGGAAGACGCAGGTTGGCGAAGGGACCGTGCGTTGCATATGGCACTTGCTCAGCGTTGTTACCAAGAGAAAGGGGGGCGCCTGCTTCGCCGCCGTCGCGGGTGATCGCGAGCGGGACAGTTGTTAGCACTCACCCCTGGCGGGTGCTAATAATAGGGAGGGGCCCTGAATTTTCAAGCGACCTTGCGGAAAACCCTAAGGGTCGGAATCCGGGCCCGGCTCGACGCCGGCGGGCAGCGCCGCCGGGTCGCTTCAGGTTCGGCGGGCGCGCTACACTTGCCTTACCGGGCCCGCCGTTTACGCAACCCTTCGACTAGGCGATGCCAAGTGACTGATCCCGTTGTCCTTGCCCTGTCCACCTGCCCAGATGAGGCAACCGCCCGCCAGATCGCCGAGCGCCTGGTGACGGAGCGGCTCGCCACCTGCGTGAACCGGGTGAGCGGCGTGCAATCCACTTATTTCTGGGAGGGGCGCCTGAACGATGACGCCGAAGTGCTGCTCATCATCAAGACCACCGCCGCCCGGATACCCTCTCTCGAGGAGCGGCTCAAGGCCCTGCATCCCTACGAGCTCCCGGAATTGCTGGTGCTGGGGGTCAGCGGCGGGAACGAACACTATTTAGAATGGGTCCGGGAAGGCGTCCGCCCTGCCTCGCCTGACAGGGGGCAGTGAGTGGCCGGAACCGACGTCAGAAAACGATGGTGACCACGACCCTGACATCCATCTGCGATCGGCGCGCCAACGGACCCTGGAGCCGCCGGCCGCGCTTCGCCAAGGCAGCGCGCCTGGCGGGCTGGCTCGCGGTCGTCTGGGTGGCGCTGCTGATCGCGCCGGGGGTGGGAGCCGCCGAGCAGGACTTCCTGCCGCCGGAGCAGGCCTTCCGGTACTCGGCGCAGGTGCAGAGCGGCCCGGGGAACGACCGCCTGGTCGTGACCTGGCGCATCGAGCCCGGCTACTACTTGTATAAGCACCGTCTCGGTTTCGCATCCGGCGATCCAGCCGTGCGGCTGGGCGAGCCGCAGTGGCCGCGCGGCGAGAACCACCACGACGAGTTCTTCGGCGACCAGGAAATCTATCGCGGCACGGTGCAGTTTTCCGTGCCCATCGAGACGCAGGGCGCGCTGCCGGCCAAGCTGCCGCTCGAGCTGCAGGTGCAGGGCTGCGCCGACGCAGGCCTGTGCTACCCGCCGCTCACCTGGAAGACGGACGTGGCACTGTCCACTGCCCGATCGGCGGCCGGCGCGGCACCGGGTGTCCGGAACGGCGGCGCCGGCGGGACCGGGCGCACGGGCGGTCTGCTGTCGCGCCTGCTGCCGGGCACCTCGCAGCAGGAGGAGTTTTTGCCCCCGGACGAAGCGTTCCGCTTCGCCGCCGCCATGGAACGGCCCGACGCAGTGGCGCTCACCTGGCTGATCGCCGACGGCTACTATTTATATCGGCACAGCATCCAGGTCACCACCAGGAACGACAACGTGCAGCTCGGGGCGCTGGCGCTCCCGGAAGGCCAGGCCAAGACGGACGAGTTCTTCGGCGAGTCGCAGGTGTACTACGAGGTGCTCGAAGCGAGCCTGCCGGTCGCGCGCGCCGCGGACTCGCGCGGCACGCTCGAGCTGGACGTGACCTACCAGGGCTGTGCCGAGGCGGGGCTGTGCTACAACCCCATTACCCGGACGGTGGCGCTCGAGCTGCCGGCGACTGCGACGGCCATCGGGCTGCCCGTCGCAGCGGCCTCGGCCGGCGCGCCCGTGGCCGAGCAGGACCGGCTGGCCGCGCTGATCCGCGACGGCAACCTGTTCGTCGTGCTGGCCACCTTCTTCGGCCTCGGCCTGCTGCTGGCGCTCACGCCCTGCGTGCTGCCCATGATTCCCATCCTCTCGGGCATCATCGTCGGCCAGGGCGAACGCGTCACGCCGCTGCGGGGTTTCTCTCTGGCGTTCACGTATGTGCAGGGCATGGCCCTGACGTACGCGGCCGCCGGCGCGGCCTTCGTGCTGGCGTTCAAGCAGGCGCCGCAGGCCTTCTTCCAGCAGCCGTGGATCATCATCCTGTTCGCGCTGCTGTTCATCGCGCTGGCGCTGGCGATGTTCGGCGTCTACACGCTGCAGATGCCCAGCGCGTTGCAGAGCAAGCTCAGCGAGGCCAGCAACCGGCAGCGCGCCGGCACCTTCGCCGGCACCTTCATCATGGGCGCCTTGTCGGCGCTGATCGTCACCGCCTGCGTGGCGCCGGCGATCATCGCCGCCCTCTCGGTGATCAGCCAGACCGGCCACATCGCGCGCGGCGCCGGCGCGCTCTACGCGACGGGTCTCGGGATGGGCGTGCCGTTGCTCGTGGTCGGGGCCTCGGCCGGCTCGTTGTTGCCGAAGGTCGGCCCGTGGATGGATACCGTGAAATCGCTGTTCGGCGTGCTGTTCCTCGGCGTGGCCGTGTACCTGCTCACCCCCTTGCTGCCCGGGACGGTCGTCATGCTGCTCTGGTCGGTACTGGCGATCGTGGTGGGATTCTGGATCTTCTCCCTGCGCCGGCACGACGGCGATGCGGCGCCGGCGCCGGTGCGCGCCGTCGGCCTGATCTCGCTCGTGTATGGCGTGCTGTTGCTGGTCGGGGCGGCCTCGGGCAGCCAGGATCCGCTGCAACCGCTCGGCACCCTGGCGGCACGCGGCGCGGCCGGCGCACCCGGCAGCGCCGAGCATGCCCTGGCCTTCCAGCGCATCAAGACCACCGAGGATCTCGACCGTGCGCTCGCCGCCGCACGTGCCGCGGGTCGACCCGTGATGCTCGACTTCTATGCCGACTGGTGCGTCTCGTGCAAGGAGATGGAAAAGTACACCTTCACGGATGCGGGCGTGCGGGCGGCCCTGGCCGATGCCGTGCTGCTGCAGGCCGACGTGACCGCCAACGACGCCAGCGACCAGGCGCTGCTGGCGCGGTTCGAGGTGTTCGGCCCGCCCACCATCGCATTTTTCGGTGCCGACGGCGTCGAGCGGCGCAACTTCCGGCTGGTCGGCTTCACCCCGGCCGAGCGCTTTCGCGAGCACGTCGTCGCGGCCTTTACTGCGACGCCCGGCCCGAAATCGGACACCTGAGCCCGCGCCGGGTCGCACGCAGCCGGGATGTCCGGCCCGGCTTGCGGCTGGGCAGGTTGCGGCGACCGACTGCTTGCCCTTAGTCTGTGCGGCCGGCGCGAGACATGCCGGGAGGAAAACATTCGATGAAAACCGCCGTGTACGTCCTCGTGGCCCTGGCGGCAGCGGCCGGCGGCTTTGCCATCTACCGCTTCGGCATCGCCCCCTCGGAGATGCCACCCGCAGCGCAGACCATGGCCGTGACGCCCGCCACCGAGCGCGCGATGCCCGCCACCCTGCCCGAGTTTTCTCTGCTCGACCGGGAAGGCGAGCTGCGCGCCATCTCGAGCTGGCCGGGCAGGTCCATGATCGTCAATTTCTGGGCCACCTGGTGCGCGCCCTGCCGGCGTGAAATCCCGCTGCTCAACGAGTTGCAGCGCACGCACGGCGAAGCGGGCTTCCAGGTGGTGGGCGTGGCGATGGACATTCGCGAGGACGTCCTGGCCTATGCCGATGAGATCGGCATCGACTATCCCATCCTGATCGGCGAGCAAGAGGCGCTCGATGCGATCAACCTGTTCGGGCTCGAGTCCGTGGGCTTTCCGTTCACGGTGTTCACGGACGACCAGGCGCGTATCGTGC
>QGUO01000635.1 GCA_003242495.1 Pseudomonadota bacterium
CGCGAGCTCATGAATGGCTTGACCAGGTCGATCGGCAACGGGAACACCACCGTCGAGGTGCGCTCGCTGGAGATGTCGGCCAGGGTCTGCAGGTAGCGCAGCTGCAGCGCGCCGGGCTCGGCGCTGAGGGCCGTGGCGGCTTCCACCAGCATCGCCGCCGCCTGCTTTTCGCCTTCGGCATGAATGATCTTGGCGCGCCGCCCGCGCTCGGCCTCGGCCTGCCGGGCCATGGCGCGGATCATGCTTTCGTCGAGATCGACGTGCTTGATCTCGACATTGGACACCTTGATGCCCCAGACGTCGGTCGCCTGATCGAGGATGCGCTGGATCTCGATGTTGAGCTTGTCGCGTTGCGAGAGCATCTCGTCGAGCTCGTGCTGGCCGAGCACCGAGCGCAGCGTGGTCTGGGCGAGCTGACTGGTGGCTTCGAACGGGTTGGCCACCTGGATGATGGCGTTCGCCGGATCGACGATGCGGAAGTAGACCACCGCGTTGACTTTCACCGAGACGTTGTCACGCGAGATGACGTCCTGGGTCGGCACGTCGAGCACGATCACGCGCAAGTCCACCTTGACCATGCGTTGCACGAGCGGGATGACGATGATGATGCCGGGACCCTTGGTGCCGGTGTAGCGGCCGAAGGTGAAAATCACGCCGCGCTCGTACTCGTTGAGGATCTTGACGGCCGACAGGATGATGAACAGGACGACGGCAACGATGATTATCCAGAACATGTCGGGTACCTGCATTGTGGTTCGTGGGAAATCGTTGTTGGGTGGTTGTCGCTTCGTCCCGCGTTCGTCCGGGCGTCGTCACGCAGAGGCTCCGGTCTTGCCCGCGTGCGCTCAGGGCTCGACTTCGAGCGTCAGGCCATCGACGCGCGTGATGCGCAGCACCTGCCCGGCGCGCACCGGCTTGGGGCTGACGGCGTTCCAGATCTCGCCGCGCACCCGTACCTGGCCTTGGCCATCGAAATCGGTCAGGGCGACTGCCTGTTCCGCGAGCATCCGCTCGACGCCGGTGACCACTGCGCGGCGCCGCGCGCGCATGAAGTAAGTGACCATGCCGAGCGCGGCCCCGGCGCCCACGAAGGCGATGGCGCCGATCAGCTGGCGGTTGACCTGGTAGCCGGGCACATCGGAGTCCATCAGGATGATGGAGCCGATCACGAAGGCGAGGATGCCGCCCAGCCCGAGCGCGCCGAAGCTCGGCGCGAACGCCTCGGCCACGATGAGCACCAGCCCGAGCAGGATCAGACCTAGTCCGGCGTAGTTCACCGAGAGCACCTGGAAGGCGTACAGCGCGAGCAGCAGGCAGATCGCGCCGGCCACGCCCGGCAGCAAGGCGCCCGGGTTGTAGCCTTCGAGAAGCAGGCCGTAGATGCCGATCAGCATCAGCAGGTAGGCCACGTTGGGATTGGTCAGGACCGACAGCAGCTCGGTGCGCCAATCGGGCTCGACCCGCTCGAGGGTCATGCCGGCGGTATCGAGCTCGATCTGTTGGTCGGCGATCTGCAGCCTGCGCCCATCGAGCTGCCGCAGCAGGTCGGCATGATCGCGCGCGATCAGGTCGATCACGCCTTGCTCGAGCGCCGCCGAGGCGGAGAGGCTCGCGCCGGAGCGCACCGCGGCCTCGGCCCAGTCTGCGTTGCGGCCGCGTAATTCCGCGAGACCGCGGATGTATGCGACGGCATCGTTCACGGCCTTGCGCTCGGCGCTCGATGCCGTCGCA
>QGUO01000227.1 GCA_003242495.1 Pseudomonadota bacterium
TCGGGCTGCGGGCCACCCCCCGACCCCGGCCCGCCCCCTCCGCGGCCAACCCGGTCCGCCGCGGCCGCGGCCGCCGGTCCAGGACAGGTTGCTCGCCGTCTGCGGCGGGGCGACCGCCTCGCCATAAAAGCCGGTGAGGGCGGCGAGCGAGGAGCGCTCGTCGGCGCCGTCCTCGCGCACGCTGATGTCGATGCGCCGCATGGTCTCGACGGCGGTCTGCGTGACCTCCATGGTCCAGCGCCAGGTACGACCGGCCATTTCCACTTCGCCGGAAGTCTTGTCGAGGGCGGGCGGGGCGCCGGCGAGACGCACCTCGGCGAGCCGGTTCATCGCCACCCAGTGGGCGATGGTCTTGTCGCGCAGGTGCCCGGTGTTGTTGGCGACCATGCTCACCGCTTCGATCACGCCCAGCATGCCGAGCGAGACCACGACCAATGCCACGAGCACTTCGAGAAGGGTGAAGCCGCCCGCGCGGCGCCGCGGCTCAGCCGGCATCGGCGGTCGCCTCGGAGGCCGCGCCGTGCCGGCGCGTCTGCGCGACGATCTGCCACGCAGTGAAATCGTTCTCGCGACGTTCGACGCGCAGGTCGTTGTCGGGCGTGCCCACGATGCGCCACAGGGCAGGGGCACCCTCGCGCTCGATCTGCAACTCGAAGGGCGTGGTGTCGCCGCTCGAGAGCACCATGATCTGCGGCGGCGCCGGCTGCGCGTCGTCATCGTCCTCGTCCTTGCGCTCGACGGGCCCGGGCGAGAGGACGATTTCGCGCGCCTCCAGCCACAGACGCATGCGCAAGCCCTCGGGCAGCTCGCGCCGTGCGAACAGCTTGTCGCCGTAGATCGGCAGCCACAGCATGCGTCGCTGGTCGTAACGCAGATACTCGTAGCCGGTGCGTGTGACGAACACGCCGATGTCGAGCGCCTGCAACTGGCCTTCCTCGCGCGCCTGGTGCAAGACCGCCCAGAAACGTCGCGCCTCCTCTTCGGTCTGCCGGTCGGTGCCGAGCACGTTCATGGAGAGGGTGGCGACCGAGATCACGATGCCCACGATCACGATCACGACCAGCACCTCCATGAGCGTGAAGCCGCGCTCTGCGTCGCGCCGGCACAGGCGGCGGCAGATCCGCACGCCGGATGCAGCGCGGGTCCTCGGTGCACCGGACTGCGGCACGCAGGCCATGGCAGCGCCTGGCGGGCGTTACTGGTCGATGTTCCAGTTGCCGATGTCGGCGTTCGGGCCTTCGCCGCCTTCCTGGCCGTCCGCGCCGAGGGAGTAGAGATCGTATTCCCCGCCGCGCTGGCCGGGGTGAACGTACACGTAGTCGTTGCCCCACGGGTCCTTGCGCAGGCCGCTGATATAGCCCCCGGGTCGCCAGTTGCGCACGGTGGGGTCGTTGGGCTGCGTGACCAGCGCCTGCAGGCCCTGATCAGTGGTGGGGTACTTGAAGTTGTCCAGTCGGTAGAGATTGAGCGCCGTCTCGTAGGCGCGGATGTCCTGCTTGGCCTTGGCCACGGCCGCGCGATCGAGCTGACCGATGACATTGGGTGCGACGATGGCGGCCAGGATCCCCAGGATGACCACGACCACCATGATTTCGATCAAGGTCAAGCCCCGCGCCTTACGTCCGATCGGCGCGGCGCCTCTGCGTTTCGAATTCACGATAAAGTTCCTTGCCACGGTATGAGCTGGCTGTACCTCGGATGATAACAAAGGGGCGTGAACCCCATGATGACGACTCGTTGGGCCCGAACGTGCCGCGCACGACGCACGGCGCGCGCGGGGCGACCGGTCCGACGGGGTGGCTGCTTGGACTCGCCGCGGGCGGAATCGTTCTCGTGTGGCTGGGCGGGCCGGCGCTGCGCTCGGCCCTGGCGTACCAGCGCCAGGCGGTGCTGGCCGGCGAATGCTGGCGGCTGCTGACCGGCCACCTGGTGCACGGGAGCGCGACCCACCTGTTCCTGAACCTCGTCGGCCTGGGACTGTGCGCACACCTGTTCCGGGACGCCTACGATGCGCGCCAATGGCTGTCCATCGCGGGGACCGCGGCGCTGGCCATGGCGGCCGGTTTTGTCTTGTTTGAGCCACAATTGGCCTGGTACGTGGGCTTTTCTGGGATTCTGCACGGGATCCTGGCAGCCGGGGCTGTTGCGTGGTGGCAGCAACGACCGCGGCTCTTGGCGCTGGCGTTGAGTGTGCTCGTGTGCGCCAAGCTTGCCTGGGAACAGTGGCGGGGCGCCCTGTCGCTGTCGGGTGACATGCCCGTGATCGTGGATGCGCACCTGTATGGTGCGGCGGGCGGGCTGGCAGCCGCGCTGGTGATCGCGTGGCGGCGCCGCGGCCGGTCCCGCGCCGATTTGCAAGACTGGCCCTACGAGCCCTGATCGCTATAATCGCGCGCCGCCACCTAACCGAATCCGAACAACTCCCCGCCCTACATGACTTTCGCTTTCGTATTCCCCGGCCAGGGGTCGCAATCGGTCGGCATGCTGGCTGCGCTGGCGGCCGAAGAGCCGGTCGTCGGCGAAACGTTCGCCGAGGCCTCGGCGGTGCTCGGCTACGACCTTTGGAAGCTTTGCCAGGAGGGCCCGGAGGCGGCCCTGGGCGCCACCGAGCGCACCCAGCCGGCCATGCTGGCGGCGGGGGTGGCCACCTGGCGCGTCTGGCGCCGGCACGGCGGCGGCCTGCCTGCGGCCATGGCCGGGCACAGCCTGGGCGAGTACACCGCGCTGGTGTGTGCCGGCGTGCTCGACTTTCGGGCCGCCGTGGCGCTGGTGGAATTCCGCGGCAAGGCCATGCAGGCGGCCGTGCCGCAGGGTGAGGGCGCGATGGCGGCGGTGCTCGGCCTGGCGGACGACGAGGTCGCCGCGGCCTGCGAGCAGGCCGCACAGGGCGAGGTCGTCGTTCCGGCCAATTTCAACTCGCCGGGACAGGTGGTGATCGCCGGGACCAGCGCGGCCGTGGAGCGCGCCATCGAGCTGGCCAAGGCCAAGGGCGCCAAGCGCGCCATCAAGCTGCCGGTGAGCGTGCCCTCGCACAGTCCGCTGATGGCGCCCGCTGCCGAGCAGCTCGCCGCGCGCCTGCGCGAAATCGAGTTCGCGCCCGCGCAGGTCGCGGACATCTACACCGTCGACGTGCGCCGGCACACGGATGCCGAGGGCATCCGCGCCGCGCTGGTCGAACAACTCGTCAAGCCCGTGCGCTGGACCGAGACGATTCGCGCAATCGTTGCCGGCGGGGCGCGTGCTATCGTGGAGTGCGGGCCGGGGCGCGTGCTGACGGGCCTGAACCGGCGCATCGACAAAGGGATCGCGATGCTTGCGATCGATGACCCTGCGAGCCTGAAGCAGGCGATGCAGGATTGCGGAGAACAGGCATGAGCCAGGAACCCAACGATTCGTTGCCGCTCGCCGCCGACGTGGCGCTGGTGACCGGCGCCTCACGCGGCATCGGCCGGGCCATCGCCGCACAGCTCGCGCGGCGCGGCGCCATCGTGATCGGCACCGCCACCACGCAGGCCGGCGCGGAGGACATTACCCGGCGGCTCGCCGAGATCAACGTGCGCAGCGACGGCAAGGTGGGTCGCGGCGTGGTGCTCGATGTGGCCAGCCAGGAATCGGTGGATGCGGTCTTGAAGGACATCGAAGCGCACGAGGGCGCGCCGACGGTGCTGGTGAACAACGCCGGCATCACCCGCGACAACTTGTTGCTGCGCATGAAGAACGAGGAGTGGGAGACCATCCTCAACACCAATCTGAGCAGCGTATTCCGTCTCTCGAAGGCCGTGTTGCGCGGCATGATGAAAGCGCGCCGCGGCCGCATCATCAGCATCGCCTCGGTGGTCGGTGCCATGGGCAACCCGGGGCAGACCAACTACGCGGCCGCCAAGGCCGGGATCGTGGGTTTCTCCAAGTCGCTTGCGCGCGAAGTCGGCGCGCGCGGCATCACCGTCAACGTCGTTGCGCCGGGTTTCATCGCCACCGACATGACCGCGGTGCTGCCGGAAGAGCAGCAACGACAGCTGATCCAGCATGTGGCGTTGGGGCGACTGGGTGCGCCCGAGGACATTGCCAGTGCTGTGGCTTTTCTCGCCTCGCCCGAAGCCGCCTACATCACCGGCGAGACGCTGCATGTCAACGGCGGTATGTACATGGCTTGACGGCCGTGCGGCCCGCTGCGCGCGGGTCAGGAAAAATATTGGCCGCATCAGTCCGTTAACTTAGAATACGCCCCCCGTACGGCCCGCCCAAACGTGAGAAAGGGGGCGGCCAGCGAAGGGGTTCAGCAGCCTCACAGAGGACTCGTAAACCAATGAGCAGTATCGAACAGCAGGTTAAAGCGATCGTCGCCGAGCAGTTGGGGGTGAAAGAGGAAGAGGTCACCAACGACGCTTCGTTCGTCGACGATCTGGGCGCCGACTCACTGGACACGGTCGAGCTGGTGATGGCGCTCGAGGAAGAGTTCGAGACCGAGATCCCGGACGAGGATGCCGAGAAAATAACGACCGTTCAGCAGGCGATCGATTACATCACCGAGCGCCGCAACCAGGCTTGATCGGCATCTTCGTACGGAATTGGGTGAGCATTTGGCCAGACGACGCGTAGTCATCACCGGACTCGGTATCGTTTCTCCCGTCGGCAGCACCGTTACCGCCGCGTGGAAGAACATTCTCGAGGGCAGGAGCGGCATCGCTCCGATCACGAGCTTCGATGTGAGCGCGTTTCCGGCGCGCTTCGGCGGCGCAGTCGTCGACTTCGACGCCGAGCAATATCTGTCGGCGAAGGAGCTCCGCAAGATGGATCCGTTCATGCACTACGGATTCGCTGCGGCGGCCGATGCCATCAAGGATTCCGGGATCGAGGTGACCGAGGAGAACTCGCCAAGGATCGGCGTGGCGATGGGCTCGGGCATCGGTGGTCTGCATACCATCGAAGAGAATCACGAAAAATACATCGAGACGCGCAGCCCGAAGCGCATCTCGCCGTTCTTCGTGCCGGGCAGCATCATCAACATGATCTCCGGGCACGTCTCCATCCAGTACAAGCTGCGTGGTCCGAACATCGCGACCGTCACGGCCTGCACCACGTCCACGCATGCCATCGGGCTTGCGGCGCGTCTCATCCAGTACGGCGACGCGGACGTGATGATTGCCGGCGCCGGCGAGATGGCGACCACGGCGCTGGGCCTCGGCAGCTTCGCCCAGGCGCGCGCGCTGTCCACGCGCAACGACGATCCGCAGCGCGCCAGCCGTCCCTGGGACCGTGACCGCGACGGTTTCGTGCTCTCCGACGGCGCCGGCGCGCTGCTGTTGGAGGAGTACGAGCACGCCAAGGCGCGTGGCGCGCGCATCTATGCCGAGCTGGCCGGGTTCGGCATGAGCGGCGATGCGCATCACATCACCGCGCCGCCCGAGGACGGCGAGGGCGCTCGCCTCGCCATGTGCACGGCGCTCAAGGACGCGGGCCTGAACCCCGAAGAGGTGGATTACGTCAATGCGCATGCCACCTCCACCGAGCTCGGCGACCTGGCCGAGACCATCGCGCTGAAGCGCTGTTTCGGCGACCATGCCGCCAAGCTGGCGGTGAGCTCGACGAAGTCCATGACCGGCCACCTGCTCGGCGCCGCCGGGGTGGTCGAGGCCATCTTTACCGTTCTCGCGATCCGCGACCAGGTCGCGCCGCCCACGATCAACCTGGACAACCCGGGCGAGGGCTGCGATCTCGACTATGTGCCGCACACCGCGCGCGAGATGCCGATCCGCGTCGCCCTGTCGAACTCCTTCGGCTTCGGCGGCACCAACGGCACGCTGATCTTCCGCGCGGTCGACTAGGCCGGCGTCGGCAGCGATCGTCGAGCGCTTCGCGACGCGTCGCGGTCCGATGACACACACCGCACGAGGCACGCGGCGCCTGGACAGACCCGGGCGCCGCTTTCCCTGACATGACGCTACGTCGATCCGTCGACATCACGCCGCAGCAGCTGCTCGCGCTGCACGCGGCAAACCCGCGCCGTTATCCGGCGCTGCTCGAGAGCGCGGCGGCGGGCGACCCGCTCGGGCGCTTCGACATCCTGTTCGCCTTTCCCGGGGCGCGATTGACATTGCCTGGCCCGGGGTGACCTCTCGCCCGCCGCGGGGCG
>QGUO01000228.1 GCA_003242495.1 Pseudomonadota bacterium
CGGCGGCTGCCGACGCTCGAGCTCGATGGCGGCCCGGCGGTGGTGCAGGGAAGCGGTGGCATCCGCCTCGTCAAGGACCTGCGCGTGCGCTGGGCTCGCGGGGCTGCCTGAGCAGGATCGGCACGCCCCTCCTCTCACGCCGACCAAGCGTCGTGGTCAGCGGCCGATGGTTCGATTCAACGAACGCCCGAGGCAGCTTGCGGTTCTCGGGCAGGGGCGCGCCACGGCGTCCGTCGCCACACCAACTCGCAGGCCAGACCGACCGGAACGGCCGTCGTGACGATGTCGGCCAGCGTGTGATAGCCCTGATACATCATCAACGCCGCATAGGCGACGCCGATCACCACGCTGGCCACCACCCACCCGCGGCCCAGGTGTCCGAGCGATACCAGCAAGGCGACGCACACGGCCGAGTGACCGCTGTAGTCCAGGCCCATTGCCGGCCAGGCATTGGTCAAGGCATCCAACGCATGGCCGGCGTAGGCGATGGCGACGCATAACACGGCCCCGGCCACCCGTATCCACGGCGGGGGTCGCCGCGCCCGGTAGGTTGGCAGCCATGGCAGCGACAATGCCAACACGCCCAAGGTGGGGTTGACGGAATCCGCGATGAGATCCAGCAATTCATAGGTCGTCACGATTCATTCCTTCGGTTGTTTGTGCGAAAACTGGAGGTCGCGCGAGATTCGCGAACCCAACATTCGTTTTCCCCGGTCAGCGCGGCGGACCGTTGCGGGGCTCCATCGAGTGCGTTCGCGCAGCGGCGTCCGCCCGGCGTGTGATGCCGGCCGGACGCGCAGGGCGCCTGGGTGGCGCGCTCATGGTCGGACGATATCTGTCTGCGACGCGGCCGGACCCGCCGTGCACCACAACCCGGCATGCGCCTGGATGTGCTCGAGGCGTTCTCGCCATCCGTGCGCAGGGCGATGCTAGATCAACGAAAGCTCTCCGTGCTGATGGAGCTTCTCGTGGGCATACGCCCGCGCCAGATCGTGTAGCCGGTACATGACCGCGCAACCCGCACGGTCCGCGATGATCAGCGACTTGCGCGCCAGCTTGACCAGGCATTCCATCACGATGTCCGGCGGCAGCTGCTCGTCCGCGACGACCTCGACGGCCCGATCCACAGTGAAGCTGCCGGTGAACACCGACAACCACCTGAACACCGCCTGCTCCGCCTGCGACAGCAGCCCGTAGCTCCAGTCGAAGCTGGCGCGCAGCGTACGGTGTCGGGGTGCTGCGGTGCGACGCCCCTCGAGCCCGAGAAGCATCGAATCCGGGAGATCGAGCGCCAGGGTCCGCAAGCCCAGCCAGCGCACCTGTGCCGCAGCGATCTCGATGGCAAGCGGGTTGCCGCCGAGCCGTCGACAGAGGGTCGCCACCAGGGCGAGTGCCTCCTCATCGGGTCGGGCGAGCGCGTCGCCGGCGCGCTCGAGGAACAGCTGTATCGCGGGATATGCCGGCGGACGCCCACCTGTCGCCCCAGCGGACGGGGCGGACCACCCGAGCGGCGCCAGCTCGTGAATCGTTTCTCCGGCGGCTCGCAACGGCTCACGACTGGTGGCGATCATGCTCACTTGCGGACAGCTGCGCAGCACGTCCTCGACAAGGCTCGCGGCGCTGTCGATCGCCTGCTCGCAACTGTCGAGCACCAGCAGCATCGATTGTTTCGACAGGTGCCTGAGCAGCTCGCGGCGCGAACCCGACTCGTCCGGCGACCAGCCGAGCGCCGCGGCGAGCACGCACCAGAGCGCCCGGGATCGACTCGAGCTTACGTCGACATAGCACACCCCATGCGCGCAACGAGCGCCGAGCGCCTCGGCCGCGGCGAGCGCGGCCACGGTCTTGCCGATCCCACCGGGCCCGGTCACCGTGACGAGACGTGCACGCGCCAGGCGCTCGCCGAGCATGCAGGCCGAGCGATCGCTGTCGAACACCGGGTCGGGGAGAACCGCAAGATCGTTGCGGCGCAAAGGCGGCAGGCAGCGCTGCAGCACCATCGAGCCGGACGATTCGGCCATGGGTGCATCGCCGCTCGGACGCTGACGAACGACCGGCGCGACGAACCGATAGCCGCGCCCGGTCACGTTGTGCACGAAGTCGCTGTCCGGCTCCACCTCCCGCAGCACTTTTCTCAGCAGCGCCACATGCACCCGTATCGTGCCCTCCTCTACGACCATGCCTGGCCATACACGCTGCAGCAGCTCGCGATTGCTCAGGATCGCGCCCGCTCGTTCGGTCAACGCGACCAGTATTTCCATCGCGCGGCTGCGCACTGCGATCCGGCGGCCAGCGCTCGACAGGATGCGTCGGGTGCGGTTCAGCTGGAACGAACCGAACGCGACGATGTCCTCGCCATCGAGCTGGTGCGTGTCGTTGGGGTGTGTAGTCATCGATTCGTTACGCCCATCAGAGCGGGCCGACGCTCGAGCCGCCACGGCGACCTCGAGTCCGACCGGTGAGCCGCCCGTCTGCGCGACGGGCGGGGCGATGAGCGGAAGGGTGAGCCGCTTCCGCCCCCGCCCAGGTAGCCATCGAGGGTCGCACGACTTCAGATCCCGTGCGCCGTCCGGATGAGGTCCGCCGCCCGCTCGCCGATGACCACGCAGGGCGCCATGGTGTTGCCGCTGGGGACGTCCGGCATGATCGACGCGTCGGCAATGCGTAGGCGCTCGATGCCATAGACCTGTAGCCGGGCGTTCACCACGGACATGGGATCGCGGCCCATCTTCGCGGTGCAGCCCTGGTGCCAGAACGTGACCGCCGAATCGCGGATGTAGCGTTTCATCTCCGTCGCATCGAGCCGGCCCGGCATGGCTTCACGCTTCAGCCAGGGCTTGAAGGGCTCGGCATGCGCCATGCCCCGGGCGATCTCGATCGTGGCCATCGCGGTTCGCAGATCATCAGGATGAGACAGCGTGTTGGCCTCGATACGCAGCGGATCGTGTGGACCTGGCCCGCTGAGATGCAGCGAGCCCCGACTCTTCGGGTGTGACAGCCCGGCAAACGTCATCCAGGCCTGCTCGGGCACGCCACGCGACGCCGTTTCCGGCGTCGCCACCGGAAACTCGAGCTGACAATGGAACACATCGGGCAGCGCCAGGCTCGCATCGGTCTTCCAGTAAAGCGTCGCTTCCGAGCCGCCATGGCCGACGGCGACTGGCTGCTTGGATTCGAAGATGCAACCGAAGGCCACATGGTCCTGATGATTACGCCCAACGCCAGGCAGGTGCTGGATGACGCGAATGCCGTGTGGGCGCAGTTCCGCCTCCGGGCCGATGCCCGACTGCATGAGCACCTTGGGAGTGTTGATCGCGCCCAGCGAAAGAATCACTTCGCGGTCGGCCATGAAGCGCTTGCGCGTCGAGCCCTGCATCGCTTCCACCCCGATCACGCTGGTGCCGCTGAAGACCAGCCTGCTGACCTGCGTGTGCGTCAGGAGCGTGAGATTGGGCTGGCCGAGTTTCGGCAGGATATACGAGCGGAACATGGAACCGCGGCGCCCTTCTTTCACGGTCAGCTCGTTGATCGCCGCCCCGCCACGACCTTCCATCATGATGCCATTGGGACTGTCGAACGCGGGGATGTCGAGCGATTGCGCGGCCTCGACCATGGCGAGCGCCACGGGTTGCGGGTTGCGCGCTCTGTCGATGTACACCGGACCGCCCTGGCCGCGACGCGCGGGATCCGGCTCGCCCTGCCAGTCTTCGATCCGGCGGTAGATCTCGAGCACGGAGCGATAGCCCCAGGCGTCATCGCCCGCCTCTTGCGCGAAATGCTCCCAATCGTTCTGGTGTCCGCGCGCCCACACCATGACATTGATGCTGGAGCCGCCTCCCACCACCTTGCCCATGTTGAGCGGGATCGCGCGCTGGTTGAGATGCGGGTTGGGGTGGGCCACGAATTGCCAATCGCGCTGCGAACCGAGATTGAGCGGCCATTGCCCCGGCGTGAGCACCTCGGGGACCTCGTCGCTGCCGCCCGCTTCGATCAACAGCACGCTGACGCCGGGGTTCTCCGCCAGGCGACCGGCGAGCGCGCAACCCGCCGAGCCCGCGCCACAGACGATGAAGTCATACCGACCCGATGAGGGTGTATCGGCGTCGTCGAACGAGCCGCCTTGGAAATCCGGAGAGGTCGACATGAGATGGCCTGCGTTCTGAGTGCTGCCCATCGCAGCCAGATAACGCTAACACAGGTTTCAGATCTATCAAATCTATCAAATGAGCATGTTTTGCTTTTTCGCGGAAACTCGTAAACTCGGCAGCTGGGGGAGTCCGCGACCTGCGGAGAATGGATCCGGTCAATGCCTAAACAGGTCCTCACCACATCGGAAGCGGCCAGGCTGCTGGGCGTCTCGGTGCGTACCGCCCAGTTGCTGATCGAGAACGGCCCGCTGAAATCCTGGAAGACGCCTGGCGGCCATCGCCGCGTCTACCTGGCCGACGTCATGGCGTACATGGCGCAGCACCCTCGTTCGTCCGAGTCCGGCTCGGCGCTTGCCCTCCTCGTTGCTTCGCCTGCGCGCACGCCCTTGTTCGACGGCCTGCTCGATTCAGTGGGCGAATGCCAGGTGCTGACCTGCGCCGACGTTTACCACGCCGCCTTTACGGTTGGCGTGCGGGCGCCCGCTGTGGTGGTCGTGGATACGCATGACGATCGCGAAACGCGACGTGCCTTTTTGAATCGAATGAGCTCGCACCCCGAGCTCGGCGCCACGCGCTTCATCGAGGTCGTGGCCGCACGCGACAGCGCCGCGCCTCAGGGACAGGAACGCATGCTCGTCACGACGCCGGACGAGTTGCCGGGTGCATTGCGCGCCCTGTTCACGCCGTCCAGCTCACAGCCGGATCCTGTGTTCGCGACCGACGATTCCGCGTCATTCCCGCTCGCGGCCAACGAACTTCAGCGCCTGTCGGCTTTGCAGCGAACAGGCCTGCTGGGCACCGATCCCGAGCCCGCGTTCGACCGCCTCACCTGGCTGGCCAGCCGCCATCTGCGCATGCCGGTGTCCCTGATGACCCTGCTCTCCGCGACGCACCAGCATTTCAAGTCACGAGTCGGCCTGGACCTCACGGAAACGCCGCGCAGCTGGGCCATGTGCAATCGGACCATTCTTCAGCGACACGTCTATACGGTGCCGGATCTGACCGAGTCGCCGCTGTTCGCCACCAATCCCGCGGTCGCCGGTGCGCCCTATTTCCGATTCTATGCCGGCGCGCCGGTGTTCGATCCCGACGGCTTCGCGCTGGGATCCATTTGCGTGATGGATTACAGGCCTCATGAGCTCGATGCGGAACAGTCGCAGACGCTGCTCACCCTGGCCAGCATCGCGTCGGATGAAGTGCGCAGGCGCGTCGCGCCCCGCATGCCGCGCGCGGCACGCTAAGGGCGTTTCAGCCACATCGTGCACTGATCGCCTCCGGCGGAGGATCGTGTCCGCGGCAACGTCGGTTGCTGGCAGACAGTGCGCCACCGCCCGTTGCGTGCCTGCGTCGCAGAGGGTTGAAGCCGCTTCTGTCTGGGAGGCAAGAAAGCCGGTCAACGCTCCGCCAGGCGCAGCAACCGGAGCGACGGCCCGGATCTACGGCGTGGTCGACGTCGAGCGTCCCGTCACGGGCGGCGGCTCGCGCTCTCCCTCCAGCAGCGCCTTGTAGACCACGCCCGCCACGGCGGCGCCGACGATGGGGGCGAGCCAGAACAACCACAGCTGCGCCAGCGCCCAGTCGCCGACGAACACCGCCGGGCCGGTGCTGCGCGCCGGGTTAACCGAGGTATTCGTCACCGGGATGCTGATCAAGTGAATGAGCGTCAGCGCCAGTCCAATGGCCATTCCGGCAAAACCGACCGGCGCCCGTCTGTGCGTGGCGCCCAGGATCACGATCAGGAACATGAAGGTCATGACGAGTTCACTGACGAGGCCGGCGGCAAGCGAATAACCTCCGGGGGAATGGTCGCCGTAGCCGTTCGACGCCAGACCATCCGCCAGCGTGAATGCCGGCTGTCCGCTGGCGATCAGCACCAGCACGCCTGCCGCGACGATACCGCAGGCCACCTGAAGCAGGCTGTCCGGCAACAACTGCGCTGCCGTAAAGCGGCCGCACGCCCACAAGCCGATCAACAC
>QGUO01000694.1 GCA_003242495.1 Pseudomonadota bacterium
TCTTATCACCATCCAAATAAATCCTTAATAAATTGCGGAACAGCCCCGTCCAACTTATATGGCTGGTAGAACTCTTTACCCTCAGGATTGACATTAATATGAAATGCCTTAACTCTATCGCTACTCAAATCATTACTCCATTATTTGTTAACCCATTAAATTGTTTTACGTTTAGTTCAGATGTATTGGTAGCTCACCGAATTAACGCATTCCCCGTCCCCTTAGTACCACTTTTAGCCCCCGTATATCTACCACCTATGCCGCCAGCCATTCCAAGAGCGAGTAATGCGACATATTCTGCTTCTTTCTGTTCGAAATACGCATCGACTAGTTGTTCTCTCGCCCAACTTGCTGTACCAGCATTATTGGTATAGGCACTCGTTCCTGTTACTAAACCGTATAAGTAATTATATTGGTTTTCATCCATGAAGGATCCAAAATCGTACCGTTCCCAGATGAAATCTTTATATACCTGATAGTATTTATTCTTCTTACTGAACTCTGATTTCTCCCGCGCTTCATTCAGTAAGTTTGTAAGTTCCTGGACATCTTTGGGTTTATTTTAAGTCAACAAAAGGTCATGCATGGTGTCATCTGGCCATAATCGACCTGTTCAACTTTACCTTTTCATTAAATCTCACGTACAAACATATTAGAGGAATATCATACGGAGGAGATGAAGGTTAGGTTCCTTCAAAGTGTACCACTCGATTCATTCTGCACTGGGTGGGGGTAAAAGAAAGACCTTGAGGATCGCCACCCTCAAGGTCAAAGTAAATTTTATTTCTTATTTTAGTTGTTCAGCAGGATTCCAATTTTTTGGTGGCTTCCTACTCTTAGAAAACCATGGACAACCATCCTTTATCCACTTATCTAGCCACAGTTTAAAAGCCTCTTCCTTGTTGCTGTACCCATCATCATCAAAACCATAATGGAATCCACAGCATGGACATATCTCGTCAGAAGGTACACCTCTATTATCATACGGTGGTTCATATAGTTCCTGATAGTTGCACACTAAGCAAACTCGATTCATGTAATCCTCCTCATTTTCCGGGCTGGTCATCCCAATAAGCTCGTCCTCTTGTTGGCTTATAAAATGTTTTTGATGTTCCATCAGCATTGTAAGAACCGAAAGCATTTGTTTTTGGGTCATAAACTCTAATTGTACCGTCAGTATCTACCTTTACTTCGTATTTATTTCTATTCTTAAAGAAATCATTAGCCATTTGCGCATACTCAGTAGAATTCTTCGCCCCAAAGTCAGAGCCATGTCGGTCAAAATGGTCTTGTAATGTATTTTTATTCCCCCACTGATACGGTCCACATGCATTATGCGTCCAAATACCAAGGTTAGATACAAAGTAGGTATGGAAGTCCTTCACCTTAAAGTTGTAAACGGTAACATACTCCTTTTTAACCTCAATCTTTTCTATAACTAATTCTTTTCCATCAGAAGTTGTCAGAACATCGCCCACCGCAATATGCTGTGCTTCCACCCAACCTTTGCCGACAATCCAGAACGGATGCTCATCAGTAGTCGTTATGACTTCGCCGCCAACAGTAATATTATACGTTTCTTCAACATCACGTTGGAAAAGCCATTCGACTTCCTTATATGCCATCTCGCCTGTTTCATCGTCTTTGGCTAGGACTTTGTCACCGACCTTGATTTCCTCAATCGTTTTCTCCCCTTTGTCTGTGAGAACCAACGTACCTGC
>QGUO01000229.1 GCA_003242495.1 Pseudomonadota bacterium
GACGCGAGGGCGATCCCCGGGTACCTGGGGGCGGATGCCCGGGAGAGCCGGGGCATGCCCGAACAGAGGGTGGGCTGCGCGCCGCTGCGCGTCCATCCGAGCAGTCGGATGCTTGCCGGTGGCGCATGGAATCGGGCCGCCCATGAATCCGGCGGAGGAGGTTCCGATGAGGGGCGCCTGCGGGTCGCCCTCAGAGCATCCATGCGGGTCGGCGACCAAGGACGCGGCGCGGCGACGGCGGCCATGGGACGCTGCGCACGCGCCAACGGACCGGCACGACGAGCCTGCCCAGGCGGGTCGACGCGCTCCCACGTGATCAGTAAAGTTGCGGCGCCGTCGCCGCATCCCCCGGTGCCCGACACAGACTTTTGCATGAAAGGTTCGACGTTTTGATCGAGCAGACCATACAGCCCGCCGGCGCGGCGGTGTCGCGCGCGGCCTTGCGCTATCGCAAGGCCCGCGACCGGGTGGTGGAGACCCTGCTGCTCGCCGCCGGCCTGGTGGCGGTGTTCACCACCCTCGCCATCGTCGCCATTCTGCTCTATGAATCGAGCGCGTTTTTCGAGCACGTGTCCTTGCGGGAATTCCTGACGGACACGATGTGGACGCCGCTGTTCGCGGATGCGCGCTACGGCATCCTGCCGCTGGTCGCCGGCACGCTCACCACCACGGTGGTGGCGCTGCTGGTCGCCGTGCCGCTCGGTACCATCATCGCGATCTATCTGAGCGAGTTCGCGCCGCACCGCGTGCGCGAGACCATCAAGCCCATCCTGGAGCTGCTCGGCGCCGTGCCCACCGTGGTGTACGGCTACTTCGCGCTGCTCCTGGTGACGCCGTTCCTGCAGAAGCTGATGCCCGGCCTGCCGGGATTCAACATGCTGAGCGCGGGACTGGTGATCGGGCTGATGATCGTCCCCTACGTGAGCTCGGTGAGCGAGGATGCGATGCGTGCCGTGCCGCGCTACATGCGCGAGGGCTCGTATGCGATGGGCGCGACGCGTCTGCAGACCGCCTTGCACGTGGTCATCCCCGGGGCCTTCTCCGGGTTGGCCGCGGCCTACATTCTCGGCATCTCGCGCGCGGTCGGCGAGACCATGGTGGTGGCCATCGCCGCCGGCATGCAACCGAATCTCACGTTCGATCCGCGTGAACCGGCGGCCACCATCACGGCTTATATCGTGCAGGTGAGCCTCGGCGACCTGCCCCATGGGAGCATCGGCTATCAGAGCATTTTTGCCGCAGGCCTGGTGTTGATGCTCATGACGCTGGTGTTCAACGTGATCGGCTTCACGCTGACGCGTCGGTTCCGCGAGGCCTACTGATGAATGCGAGCGAGAGGGGCGTCGCCCGCCGCGGTCCGTCCAACATGGACATCGAGGCCCTGCGCAAGGGCCTGTCCCGGCGCGAGATCCTCGACCAGGTGTTCGTGCTCGTCGGCCTGGTGGTGATGCTGGCGTGCCTGGCAGTGCTGGCGGTGCTGTTCATCGATCTGGTGAAAAGCGGCGCGTCGCGTTTCGGCTGGGACTTCTTCACCAGCTTCGCCTCCCGGCATGCCGATCGCGCCGGCATCCTGGCGGCCTGGGTGGGCACCACCCTCATCATGCTGGTGACCGCGGTGTGCGCCGTGCCGGTGGGAGTGGCGGCCGCGATCTATCTCGAGGAATACGCCCCGAAGAACTGGTTCACGGCCATCATCGAGATCAACGTGACCAATCTGGCCGGTGTGCCCTCCATCGTCTACGGCCTGCTGGCCCTCGGCCTGTTCGTCTACCAGTTCGATCTCGGACAGAGCATCGCCGCCGCCGGGTTGACCCTGGCGCTGCTCATCCTGCCCATCGTGATCGTGGCGACGCGCGAGGCGATCCGCGCCGTGCCGAACACCATCCGCGAGGCGGCCTACGGCCTTGGCGCCACGCGCTGGGAGGTGACCAAGGATCACGTGCTGCCGTACTCGACCGGCGGCATCCTGACCGGCATGATCCTCGGCCTGTCGCGCGCCATCGGCGAGACGGCGCCCATCATCACCATCGGTGCGTTGAGCTTCATCGCCTTCCTGCCGACCTCGCCGATCAGCAGCGAGTTTCCGTTCATATCGTTCAAGTGGCTGACCGATCCGTTCACGGCCATGCCGATCCAGATGTTCAACTGGGTGTCGCGTCCCGACCCGGCGTTCCAGGCGAACGCCGCCGCCGCCGGCGCCATCCTGCTCGGCATGACGCTCGCGATGAACGGCATCGCCATCTGGATCCGTTACCGCTTCCGCAAGAAGATCAACTGGTGAACGAGCGCACTCGATGAGCGACATTATGGAATCGACCGGTACCCGCCGCAGCATGGTCTCCTCGCCGGAGGGCGGCCGTTCATCCGCCCCGGCGCAAGCCGATCAGGAGGCCCGTGTGCGCAACGACAACGCCGCCGGTGCCGCGCTCGCCAAGCCGACCACGCCGAAGATCTCGGTCCCGACGGACGAGAACCGCAAGGGGCGCACGCTCCAGGTCAAGGCCTCGGTGGAGAACCTGAACTTCTACTACGGCCAGCACCATGCCCTGAAGAATCTCACCATTCCGATCGCCGACAAGCAGGTGACGGCCCTCATCGGCCCGTCGGGCTGCGGCAAGAGCACCTTCCTGCGCTGCTTCAACCGCATGCATGACCTGCAGCCTGACACGCGCTACGAAGGCAGCATCACGCTGTATCCGGACAACCTCAACCTGGTCGGCGCCAATGTCGATCCCATCGAGGTGCGCATGCGCATCGGGATGGTGTTCCAGAAGCCGAATCCGTTTCCGAAATCGATTTTCGAGAACGTGGCCTATGGCTTGCGTCTGCGTGGGGTGCGCAATCGCGCGACGCTGGCCGAGGAGGTGGAGAAGGCGTTGCGCGGTGCGGCGCTCTGGGACGAGGTCAAGGATCGTCTCAACGACTCGGCGCTGGCTTTCTCCGGCGGGCAGATGCAGCGCCTGTGCATTGCGCGTGCGCTGGCGACGCAGCCGGAAATCCTGCTGTTCGACGAGCCGACCTCGGCGCTCGATCCGATCGCCACGGCCAAGATCGAGGAGCTGATTTCCACGCTGCGCGACCAGGTGACGGTGCTGATCGTCACCCACAACATGCAACAGGCGGCACGCGTGTCCGACTACACGGCCTTCATGTACCTCGGCGAGCTGATCGAGTTCGACGAGGCGGCCAAGATCTTCACCAATCCGAGCAAGAAGGCCACCGAGGATTACATCACGGGGCGCTACGGCTAGGCGGGTCCCAGCCCAGGGTAAGTCCGTCGCACGGGCCGCGCGCCACGCGCGGCGCGCAGATGCGCAACGCCGCCCGCATCCCGGTGCAGGCCGCAAGTGCGTTTCCCGCTGGAGGCGGGGCCATCCGGCGGAGGGAATTCATTGCGGACGGCGCCGGCGGAAACGTCCCTGTTCTCGCGGCATGGCGGTCTGGCGGATGCGGCGGCGCGGCGCCGCCGTATCCGGTTACTCGCGCAGCAGCTCGTTGATGCCGACCTTCGAGCGGGTCTGGGCGTCGACGCGCTTGACGATCACGGCGCAGTACAGGCCGTACTTGCCGTTCTTCGCCGGCAGCGAGCCGGGCACCACGACCGCGCCGGCGGGCACGCGCCCGTAGGTCACCTCGTCGCGCTCGCGGTCGTAGATGCGGGTGCTCGCGCCGATGTAGACGCCCATGGAGATCACCGCGCCTTCCTCGACGATCACGCCCTCGACGATCTCCGAGCGGGCGCCGATGAAGCAATTGTCCTCGATGATGGTGGGGCTGGCCTGCAGCGGCTCGAGCACGCCGCCGATGCCGACGCCGCCGGAGAGGTGGACATTGCGCCCGATCTGCGCGCAGGAGCCCACGGTCGCCCAGGTATCCACCATGGTGCCTTCGCCCACATATGCGCCGATGTTCACGTAGGAGGGCATGAGCACCGTGTTGGGCGCCACATAGGCGCCGCGGCGCACGATGGCATGCGGCACCACGCGCACACCCTCGGCGCGCAGCCGGGCCTCGTCGTAGTCGGCGTGCTTCAGCGGCACCTTGTCGAAGAAATTCGTATAGCCGGCCTGCACGAGGCGGTTGTCGTTCAGTCGGAACGACAGCAGCACGGCCTTCTTCAACCATTCGTTCACGCACCAGGCGCCCGCGCGCTTCTCGGCGACGCGCGCCTTGCCGCTGTCGAGCAGGTCGAGCGCGGTCTGCACCGCGTCGCGGATCTCGGCGGGGGCATTCTGCGGAGAAAGCTCGCCGCGGCGTTCGAAGGCGGCATCGATGGTGGCGATGAGATTCGCGTCGGTCATGGCACCCGTGGAGGCTGAGCGTGGTCGCCGTCTGGCGACGGTTCATTGGACGATGGAAAGCGGGGATTGTAGCGTCACCGGTGCGTGGCTGTCTCGGTTGCGGTTCGCACCGGGTGTGATTCGCGGCGCCCGGCGCGCTACACTGTTTGGTGAGCGCAACGTAGCTTGCGTTCCGGTCATGGCCAGTCGACGACGGGAGGAAGCCGATGAGTCAGCCAGACACGTTCGCGGGCGCAAGCACGGGTGGACACCGCACGTCCGAACGGACATTCCCTTTCCGGGCCGAGCACGTAGGCAGCTTCCTGCGCCCGCCGGCGCTGCTCGAGGCGCGGGCCAGGTTCCAGCGCGGCGAAATCGATGCCGCACAGCTGCGCGCCGCCGAGGACGAGGCCATCCGTGATGTGGTGGCCATGCAGGAGCGCGTCGGCCTGGAGACCATCACCGACGGCGAGTTCCGCCGCGAATACTTCCATCTCGATTTCCTCGGGCAACTCGGCGGCGTGCATACCGACAGCCCGGGCACCGTGATCGGGGCGGACGGCAAGGAGCACCTCGTGCCGCCGACCATCCGCGTGGTCGACAAGGTGCATCACGCGCGCGACATCCAGCGCCGCGACTTCGAGTTCCTGAAAGGCTGCACCACGCGCACGCCCAAGGTCACCATTCCCTCGCCGACCATGCTGCATTTCCGCGCGGGGCGCGCCGGCATCGACCGCGAGCGTTACCCGGATCTCGAAGCGTTCTACCAGGACGTCGCCGACGCGTACGTCGCCGAGCTGCATTCGCTGGCCGAAGCAGGCTGCACATACGTGCAGCTCGACGATACGAACATGGCCTACCTGTGCGATGCGCGTATGCGCGAAGCGGCGCGCGAGCGCGGCGACGATCCGGACGCGCTGCCGTTCCTCTACGCGCACAAGTTCATCAACCCGGTCGCCGAGCGCAAGCCACCGGGCATGATACTGGGGATGCACGTGTGTCGCGGCAACTTCAAGAGCACCTGGGCGGCCCAGGGCGGCTACGAGCCGGTGGCGGAGGCGCTGCTCTCGGAGATGAAGCTGGACGCGTACTTCCTGGAGTACGACGACGAGCGCAGCGGCGATTTCGGGCCGCTGCGCCACCTGCCGAAAGGCGACAAGGTCGTGGTGCTCGGGCTGCTCACCACCAAATCAGGCGATCTCGAGGAGAAGGACCGCATCAAGCGGCGCATCGAGGAGGCGACCCGCCATGTGCCGCTCGAGCAGCTGGCGCTGTCGCCGCAATGCGGCTTCGCGAGCACGGTCCATGGTAACGAGCTCGATTTTGCGCAGCAGTCGCGCAAGCTGGAGCTCGTCGTCGACATCGCCCGCGACATCTGGGGCGATTCCTAGACAGCGGGTGCGCCCGGCCTCGCCGGGCGCGCGATGAGGCGGCGGGCCCGCCGGAGACCCGCGTTCAGCGTCCGGCGACGAAATCGCGGATGCGCTGCGCCGCCTCGAGGCACGCCTCGACGCCGGGAACCAGGGAGATGCGCACCCGGCCACGGCCCGGATTGCCGGCCTCCGTGTCGCGTGCGATGTAGCTGCCCGGCAGGATGGTCACGTGCTGTTGCTCGAACAGGCCGCGCACGAAGCGCTCGTCGTCGCCGACGTGCGGCCAGAGATAGAAGCTTGCCGCAGGCGCCTCGACCTCCATGACGGTGCGCAACACCGGCAGCACCTGCTCGAACTTCCGTCGATACAGACGCCGGTTCTCGATCACGTGCGCTTCGTCGTTCCATGCGAGCACGCTGGCGAGCTGCGTATGCAGCGGCATGGCGCAGCCGTGATACG
>QGUO01000636.1 GCA_003242495.1 Pseudomonadota bacterium
GGCCTCGGACGCGAATTGACGCATGGCCTCCATCGAGGGGACGTTGGGAATGTCTTGCGCGCTGTGGCACACCGCGCAGTACTGCTGATAGACCAGCTCACCGGCGGACGGCGCCGCCGCCTCGGCGTCGAGGCCCGCGCAGCACAGGCCCAGCAGGCCGGCAGCCGCGCCGAAACGAGCGATTCGCATGCAATTCCCCCCTTTCGAAACCCGGCCGGGCCACCCGCGGCCGGCCGACATTCTACGGTTATCGTGGGCGCGCCATGCATCAAGAAAATGCAAGGGGCGCGCGCGGCCGCTCACCCGATGTCGTGCACCAGTGATCCCTCGTCGTCGAGGTCGATTTCGATGTTGCGCACGTTCTGGAAGCGCAGCTCGTCGTCTTCGTCGACGAGATCTTCGTCGCCGCGGCAGGTGAGTGCAATGGTATAGCGGCCTTCGGGGAGGAAGCGCAGCGCATAGGTGAAGGTGCCCGCGATCGGATCGCTGTCGAGCGGCGTGGTCGCGAACGGCTCGGGGTCGAGGCCATCGTAGTCGTCGGGCCTGACGTTCCGGTTCTCGAACAGATAGACCGCGCCGGTCTCCAGGGTGCGTCCGCCGACGCAGACTGCGGTCACGCTGCCCAGGATGTCCCGGGAGTCCTCGGTGAGCACCGAGCGCAGGGCCGGGCGCAGCTCGAACTCGTCGCGATCATCGTCGAAGACCAGCGCCCGACGCAGGTCCAGGGTCAGGGTCCAGGCCTCGTCGCGCTCGCCCTCGGCCACGGTGAAATCGAAGGGTGCGTAATCGCCCTGGGCGATCCGCAAGCCGAACTCCCGACCGAACGCGTCGGTGACGAAGCCCGAGTCGATGTCGTCCTCGTCGAACAGCAGGCGCACGCCGGTGTACGTCCCCTCCGAGAGGCTTTCCTCGGTGAACAGGCGCAGTGGGGCGTTCGTGCCGGTCAGGGCGAGAAGGTCGACCGGTTCGGTGTCCGTGAAGGTGAGCGTCTCGACCGCGTCGTCATCGCGTCGGAACTCGAGCCCCGCAAGCGGCACGACCACCTGCAGGATCGCCGGATCGGCCGGCGCTTCCGCCGCCAGGTCGATGGTGAGGTCACTCTCGTCGCGTCCAATGCCGAAGAACGTGCAGGACTCCGAGGTTGCGCCCAGGCAGATGGCGCAGAGGCCGAGCACGGATGCCAGCCGTGGCAGAGGTTGCTGCATGGTGCTCACGAACGCGCCCCAGGAAGCGCAATGAAGGCGCGAGCGTAGCCGGGCGGCGCGACGGATGCAAAGCGCGCCGCAGGCGCTGCAGCGCGGTCCGCCCGGACGTGCGACGTGCCCCGAGGCGTCGCACCCGCTACGCCGCAGTGCCGGCCCGTCGCTGCGGTGGTTTCATGCCGTAGCAGACCGCCAAGAGCAACGCCGAGGAGGCGGTCATGATGCCGAACACGGTGGCGTAGCTGCCGGTGGCGTCGACCACCACGCCGCCGAGCAGCGGGCCGGAGGCGGACAGCAGATAACCGCCGAACAGCATCATGGCCGACCACGAGGCGGCATCGGCGGGCGTACGGGCGTAATCCAGCGGCAAGGCCGTTGCGAGCGGAAACAGCCCGCCGGTGCCGATCCCGACCAGCACGATCCAGGTGCTCGGTGCGGCGAGAGGCAGGGTGGCGAGTCCCAGAAAGCCGATGAGGCAGGCGACCGTGCACAGGTACAGCCAGGGCCGGCGGTCCG
>QGUO01000637.1 GCA_003242495.1 Pseudomonadota bacterium
GGTTCCAGGGCCAGGCGCGCGGGCGGCGGCCGCCCCCGTGCGCGGGTGGGCTTCCGGGGGGGCCCAGGCCCGGGCCCCCCGCCCGCCCCCCCCCGCCCCGCCGCGACGCCCCGCGCGGCGCGACGGCGCGCCCCCCCCCCGGCGCTGCTCCGGGCCGTCGCCGGCTATTGACGTGCGTAGCTGAGCCGCACCCCATCGTGACCGACTAGCTGACTGAGCCGTTCGGTGAGCTCGCGCGCGGGGCGCACGCACCATTCCTGCGACAGCACCAGGTCGGCGCGCGCCACGTCGCTGCGGTAACGGATGCCCACCGCGCACTTGCCGCCGCGAAACGGGCGCAGGGTCTGCTCGAGCGTCTTGATGAACTGCCTGTCCGCGCCGGGCGGCCAGTCGAGGGTCAGGCGACGGGCGTACAACTCGCGCGCCTGATCGATGTCGATGACGCGCTTGGCGGTCATACGCCAGCCCTCGGTGAAATCGTCGAAGCGCAGCGCGCCTTCGACGATGAGAATGGCGCTCTTGGTGATGAGCGCGCGGTACTGCTGGTAGGTTTCCTCGAACATCGAGACCTCGAGCCGCGCGCTACGATCGTCGAGCGTGAAGATCATGCGCCCGCCGCGCTTGCCGAGGTCGAATACCATGCCGGCCACGGTCGCGGGCTTGCCCTGGAAACGGAATCCCTCGTTGGTGGTCACCGGCCGATCGCCGGTGACGTCGGCGATGCGCCCGCTCACGATGGGGCGGATCTCTTCCTCGAACTCCTCGAAGGGATGCCCGGTGAGGTACAGCCCGAGCGTGTCGCGCTCGCCGTCGAGACGCACGCGCCGGCTCCAGTCGGGCAGCACTTCGCCCTCCGCGGCCGAGGGCGCGGCCACCGGCACGTCGAGCAGCCCGAACATGTCATCCTGGCCCACCACGCGTGCGCGGATGGTCTGGTCGGCGAGTTGCATGGCGGCCGGCAACGCGTGCATCAGCGTGGCGCGGTTGGCCCCCAGGCAATCGAGCGCGCCCGAGCGGATCAGCGCCTCCATGACACGCCGGTTGAGCCGGCTCGTGTCGCTGCGTCGACATAGATCACCCAGGTCGCGGAACGCCCCGTTGGCTTCGCGCTCGGCCACCAGCATCTCGATCACCGCCTGGCCGACGCCCTTGATGGCGCCCAGCCCGTAGCGGATGCTGCGCGGTCCGCTCACCGTGAACATGTAGTTCGAGTGATTGATGTCCGGGGGCTCGACCTTGAGGTTCATGCGCCGCGCCTCGTCGATCAGCGTCACCACCTTGTCGGTCTTGTCCATGTCGGAGGACAACACTGCGGACATGAACGCGGCGGGGTAATGCGTCTTGAGCCACGCCGTCTGGTAGGTGAGCACCGCGTAGGCCGCCGAGTGCGACTTGTTGAAGCCGTACCCGGCGAACTTCTCCATGAGGTCGAAGATATGCGCCGCGGTCGCCTCCTCCACGCCGCGCTGGCGCGCGCCCTCGAGGAAGATCGAGCGCTGCTGGGCCATTTCCTCGGGCTTCTTCTTGCCCATGGCGCGCCGCAGGAGGTCGGCGCCGCCGAGCGAGTAGCCGGCGAGCACCTGCGCGATCTGCATCACCTGCTCCTGGTAGAGGATCACGCCGTATGTCGGCGCGAGCACCGGTTTCAAGTCCGGGTGCAGGTAATCGATCGGTCCGGTGGTCTTGCCGTGCTTGCGCGCAATGAAATCGTCCAC
>QGUO01000724.1 GCA_003242495.1 Pseudomonadota bacterium
TCGCGAAACTCTTCACGTGGTTGACCTTGGTCTCGTCGATCACGTCCCATTCCGGCTGGCATTTATCGAGGTCGAGGCAATCCACGAGGCCCACGGGATTCAGAATCCAATAATCCGCGCTCGCCACTCTCCCCTTGTGATCGAGGATCGTGACCGGGAGGAATTCGATGTGCTGGACGCCCTCGTCCTCGAGAAACCGGCGCAACCCTGCCGAGATCACGATCAGCCGATTGGTATTCGCCAGGTTATCCGCAAGGAGCATGTCGTCCGGGAAGCGGTCGCTCATCCTGAGCGTGACGTTCGACGGGAACCCGTTCGCGAGCTCGACGCCCTCCTCGAACGACGTCACGTCCTCGACTCCCGCGAACTCGTCCAGTTGGCAGACGTTCGGCAACAGCTTGTGTCGCCAGAGGCGGTAGGAATGTTCCACGCTCTATGCCCTCTCCATCAAAGCGGCAAAGGAATTTTCGCTCCCTCGAGCCAGAACGCCTCTGCCACGGCCAGTATCTTCTCGGCCATTTTGCCGCCGTCCGACATGTCGCGCAGCGGGAACGTGCGCGGCTCGACGTCGCCGTCGTTGGCCATGGAAAACGGCATGTACCACTCGGAGTCCCGAAAGTTCATTCCGAGGTTCCACGCAGCGTGCGTGCCGCCGACGCGTTGACCGCGTCTCTTCAGCTCGTTCTTGAAGTGGGATACCAGTCTGTCGAGCGCAGCCTTCAGCTTTTCTTTCTGCTGCTCGTGCCCCTTGACCTTCTTCAATCTCGCCGCGAGGTTCTTCAGCTCCGCATCGACTTCGGAGCTGTACTTGCCGTGATCGTAGTCGTGTTGCGGCAAGTCGGCGAACGGCGGCTCGCACATCGACGACATGACGTACTTGCCGTGGACGCTTTTCTCGAGGATTTCCGGCCTCAGAGGCGAGGCGCGCGAGAGCTTGCAGTACCATTCGATGGTGTGCGGCCACAGCGGCAGCGCGATCATGTTCGCTTTATCGTTGATGCACCACTTCGTGTTCTGGACGATCGGCAGGAGATCCTTGTCCTTCGCGATGAATGCGGTCACCGAAGCGACGCATGCGATGTGATGGGCCTCGTGGCTCTTTCGAATCGCGTCCAGATACTTTGCGACGACCTCCTTGGTCTTCTTGTCCCTGACCGTCACCGTAAACCGTTGAGGGAACTTGCCCCACGGCTCCGAGGGCTCGCAGTTCTTGACGTAGTTATTGCCGCATTCGCACTCGGAGTCGGGCGCCGTCCTCACGGCGCAGAACAAACCCTCCTTGACACCTTTCGTGCAGGATTCACTCACGAGAACCTCCCGTCTCCGGTGCCGAGAACAGAATGCCGGATCGGGCACCGTCCGAGGCGGTGACGACGGCGGCATGGGGTGAAGGGGCATGACCGCGCGCGAACGCGTGAGCCGCGACGCACAGAGCGAGACCCGCGTTCGCTGCACCCGTATCCCCGAACGCATCGGCACAGTGCCAGAGCTCGTGGTCGTCGAACGCACGATCCGAGGACACGAGCCTGACGAGCGCGTGTCCCCAGTCTCTCGACCGGCCGAACTCGCCGTTGAGATCGAGGAGCACCCACCTGCGGCCCGCGTTCGGAGCCGGCGGGCGGATGCCGTCGAACAGCTCGTGAACGATGCGCGCGGTCGCGCGGCCGTCATCGGCCGCCGCTCCGTCGGCCGCGAGCTTCAGCACGCGCGCGA
>QGUO01000709.1 GCA_003242495.1 Pseudomonadota bacterium
TGGTTCTCGGACCAACCATCCACCACAACGCAACCCCGACCCACAAGGCCCGGGGCACCGAGCCCCCCCCCACCCGGGAGATGTCCCGCCGTTACAGCGGCCCGCTCCCACCGCCCGAGACGCTGGCCCGCGAAGTGCAGGGGCGAGTCGTGCGGGCCATCCGAACGGCCAACCGCGGCGTGCGATACCGGCAGGACCTGTACCTGCTCAACCGCTTGGCCATTCCGGCCGTCCTGGTGGAGGTGTGCTTCATCGACCATCCCGACGACGAGGCCAAGGTGCTCTCCGAGTCGGGGCGGCTACGCGTGGCCTATGCGCTCGTGGGGGCCATCGGGGCCTACGCCGGGGTGAGCGTGCCGCAGCCCTTCCCGTGGGCGAGTGTGGCGCTGGTGGTGGCGGCGGCCGGAGGGCTCTGGTACGGGTGGCGGGTCATTCTGCCCAAGCTCGAACGAATGGGTGCCGTGCAAACACCGCAACGTCCGTCTCCCGGTCCAGCGTCGGCATGACCGTCTCCTGCCGGTCGCCCCAACCGATGACCGTTGAGGCCCGGTAGCGGTGCGCCATGCTGCTCTGCACTCCCCGCCACCGGAGGAACCATGCCACCTGCGACTCGGGGAGCCCGGCGTCGAGTAGTTCCCGGTCTACGATTCGCCGCACGCTGTGCCACCCCACACGGGGCCAGTGCGGGAACCCCACGGAGGCTTCGATCTTCCGCCATATCTGGTTGAGGCGGGACGGAGAGCGGGGCCGCAGGAGCGTGCGGCCACGGGCGAGGATGGGCAGGATGGGCTCGGGGATCAGGTGGTAGCGTTGGCGCCCATGCTTGTGGGTGTGGATGAAGATCACGCCGTCCTTCGGGTTCACGTCGTCGGGGGTTGCCTCGGCCATCTCCACCCTGCGGCACCCATAGACCGTGGCCAGGGCCAGGTAGACCGCCCAGAGGCGGGGGTAGCCCGGTTGCTTCGCCCGGGCGATCATGGCCCGGATCACCTCGGGGGCCAGGGCGGGCCGTTGCTCCTCAGTCTCAGGGACATCGGGGATGGCGTGGGGGCCGAGGGGCCACGGGATGTCGTTGACCCGGAACATGCGCCGGAGGATCTTGTAGACCTGTCGGATCGTGCCCGGCCGATACCCTGCCTTGCGTAGAGCGTCCAGGTACTCAAGGATCCCGGCGGCGTCCGTCGCCCCGGAGTAGGCGACGAAGTGCTCGGCGTAGCGCCCGTGGTCCCGGCGCACACGGGGATCGACCAGGGTGCTAAGATAGCGTTGGAGATGCTCGGTTGTCACCATCGCCGGGGTGTCATCTGTGACGAGACGGGAGGAGGTGCCCGTGCCCATGCGTTCCCTCCTTGAGACGGCTGCCAGGGTGGCCAGCACACCCACCGGCCAACAGGCACTGGTCACCCTGCTGAGAATCACGAGTGAGTGGTTGCTGGAGCGCAAGGCTCCCCGGCAGCAGTCTATCACGGATCGCCTCATCGCGCTCGTGGAGGAGAACCAGCGGCAGATCCGCCAGATGCTCGAAGGCTCGGGGTACACGGTCACCCACAGTGCCGTGAGCGTGACCGAGGCCCCCGTGCCGTCGCCTGCAACCCCTGCTCCCGCTCCCGGCTCGTCCGGCTCGTCCGACTCGTCCGTATCGACCGCCTGCATAGCCTGCACCACCGCGCACCTGGCGGCCACGGCGGCCCTCCTGGAGGAGGCGGGACGCC
>QGUO01000638.1 GCA_003242495.1 Pseudomonadota bacterium
GGTTATGATTGCGTGCAATCAAGAATTGACAGGCAGGCGCACGCTGCGACGGCTAGAATCCCGTGAGCTCGCAGCCTGCGACGTGCGCCGCGCGCGGTGCAAGCGCAAGCGCGCGGGCGCCACGAGCGGCAAAAGACTTGCTCGACATTGCATGCCGCCGTCCAGTCCGAGGGGGGAACGATGCTCAGCCAGTCGAATGCCAGTCCGGTCCGTCCCACGCGCGAGGCGCTGTACGCTGTCCTCGACCGCTATCTTGCCGCGCTGCGCGCACGCGATCCCGCGCAGGCGCCCTGGGCGGCTCGGGTGCGCAATACCGAGAACAACGTGGCGCTCGAGGTCGGCGATGGCCTGTGGGGAACCATCACCGGGACCGGCGCCTACGATCTGCGCTTCGCCGATCCGCAGACCGGGCAGGTGGGCTTCTTCGGCAGCGTGCGCGAGACGCATGACGAATCCTGTTTCGCGCTGCGCCTCGGCGTGCAGGACGGCTGCATCCACGAGGTGGAGACCATCGTGGTGCGCGCCGCCGACTCGGGACTGAAGTTCCCGGCGCCGCGGTTCGAGCACAAACCGGTGCTCAATGAGCTCCTCGGCCCGGCCGAGCGGACGCCGCGCGCACGCATGATCTCACTGGCCGACGGCTACTTCGACACACTGCAGCTCAATGACGGCACGCTGTTCACCCACTTCCATCCCCACTGCAATCGGGTCGAGAACGGGGTGCAGACCACCAACAACCCTGAGTTCGACTTCGTGCCGGTGGCGCGCCTGGGGTGCGAGGAACAGTTCCGGCTCGGCCATTATCGGTTCGACGACCGCGTGCGCGCACGGCGCTATCCGCTGGTCGACGAGGAGCGCGGGCTGGTGCTCGCCGCGGGATTCATCGATCACACCGGACGGCTCGGGCGCTACCGTCTGACCGACGGCACGGAGGTGGAGTCCCCCATACGCCGGCCGCATACGTTCTATCTGCTGGAGCTGTTCAAGATCAAGGCGGGGCGGATCGAACAGATCGAGGCGAATTTCATCACCGTGCCGTACCACATGCCCTCGCCCTGGGACTAGGGGGCGATGCGCCGCGCGCCGGGCGGACGCCGGCGCATCCGCCAATCGGACGAACACGCGGCCGGCCGGTCCGGCCGGCTACGAAGATGCCCGGTAGGTCGCCGCCGCGCGCGGCACCGCACGCTCGAACACCGCCGGCATGGCGTAGTAGAGCGCGACGCCCGCGCCGGCCGCAGCGAGCGCGAACAGGGACTCAGGACCCAGCCAGATGGGGCTGGTGGCGATCGCGACGATGACGCCGCCGAGCAGGACGCAGAAGGCGACGACGCCCAAGCCCTGTCCGCGCACCACGCGCACGCTGCGGGCGATGAGCAGCATGGCGCTGAACGTGGTGCAGGTCACGATCAGGATGGCCAGCCACGAGCCGTCGAGCAGCAGGGCGGGATTGTAGGCCCACAGGAAGGGCAGCACGAACGCCACGGCCGCAAGCCGCATGCCCACCCAGCCCGTTTGCCACATGTCGGCCTGCGCCAGGCCGGCCGCCACATAGCTCGCGACGGCGACCGGCGGGGTGAGGAAGGACATGATGCCGAAGTAGAAGATGAACATGTGGGCGGCCAGGGGCGTGACACCCATGCTCACCAGCGCCGGCGCCACGACGCTGGCGAGGATCACGTAAATCGCCGTCGACGGCATGCCCATGCCC
>QGUO01000639.1 GCA_003242495.1 Pseudomonadota bacterium
GTGCGCTGCGTGCCCTGAATGTCCCGCTGTGGATCATCGCGCTCATCACCTCGGTCGCGTTCGCCGTCCTGCATACACAGTACGACCCGTTCTTCATGCTCGCCATCTTCGCCACGGGTGTGGCACTGGTGTGGGCGCGCATCCACTTCGACTCGGTCGTGCCCTCCATCGCCATGCACGTGATGAACAACGTGCTGGCGCTCATCGCCGTCTACCTGATGGCGTCGACGCCGGCGTAGCGGTTACGGGTCTCTCAGTTGCGCACGAGGGCCCCACCTGGGTGCGCCGGCGCATGACGGGACCGTCGCCTCCCCGGCGGGACGAGCCCCGGACCTGCGCAGCCGGGCAGCTGCCCGCAAGGGACTAGCGTGCCGCGCCCTGCCGCAGCCGCTCCAGGTAGCGATCGCGCAATTCCGTCTGACGGGAGCGCATGTCCACGGGGCGCCCCGCGATCCAGACCTGGTCGGCCGCCGAGGTGACTTCGAGCGGATCGCCGCTCCACAGCACCAGGTCCGCGGCCAGACCGGGCTCGATCCGCCCGTGGCTCATGCCGAGCCCGAAAATCTCTGCCGGGTTGGCCGTGAGGGCGGCGAGCGCCGCATCCCAGGGCAGACCGTGTGCCACCGCGTTGCCCGCGAGCTGACGGATCTTCCGCGCATTGTGGCTCGCATCGTTCTCCTGGGTGAACGCGATGCGCACGCCGGCGGCGTGCAGCAGCGCCGCATTGTCGAGCCGCGCGCCGATTCGATCGAAGCTCGCCGGCAGGTTCTCCAGCGGATTGAGCAGCACCGGCACGTCGGCATTGGCCAACTCCTCGGCCACCAGCCAGGCCTCGGCGCCACCGGCGATGACGGGCCGCATGCCATGGCGACGCGCGAACGCCAGCGCCTGCCGGATGTCCGCCGCCCGGTGCACATGGAACACCACCCGTCCCCCCTTGAGATACCGCGCCAGCACTTCGCGTCCGGTGGTCTGCAGCAGCGCACCCGGCTGGACCGGACCACGCGTGCCCGCCTCACGCACCGCCTGCTCCAGCAGCATGAACTGCGCCGCGCGACTGCCGCCGGAGAGCGGCAGCACGTCGCCGCCGATGTTGATGAACAAGGTCCGGCTGCCGTCGAGCACCGCATCGAAGGCGCCGCTCAGCGACACCGCCGCACCCTGCCCGGCGAGCAGGCTGCCGCCGGACGGGCTGCCCGGGGCCAGCACCGTCCAGGTCAGTCCCTCGACTCGGGCGACGGGTACCAGCACCGACCGGGGGTTGTAGGCGATCGTGACGTCGAATTCCGGGCGCCACTGCATTTGCCACGCCGGCGCGCCCAGCACCAGATGCTCGTCGACGGTCGATGCTTCGAGGGAGACTTCCTCGAGCCCGATCGCCGTCAGACCGGCGAACAAGCCCGGCGTGAGCGCACGACCCTCGGCCTCGATCACGGTCGCCTCCGGCGGCGCTGCCAGGCCCGGTCCCACCTGTTCGATCCAACCGTCGCGCACCAGCACATCGGCATTCTCGAGCTCGCCCTGGGCACCCGCGGTATGAACCTGCGCCCCGCGGATCAGCAACGTCTGGGCACCGGCGGTTGCCGACAACGACAAAGCCGCCAGCATTCCGCACCCCGAGCGGGTCCAGGCCTTCTTCATGCGCGGGGTCCTGGCGTCACCCCCCGCGCCGCTTTGCCCAGCCGGGAATCCCGGCGCGGCCGGGGTG
>QGUO01000640.1 GCA_003242495.1 Pseudomonadota bacterium
GTGCGCAACACGCGCCGGATGGCTTCCGGCTCGAGACTGTCGCCGCCCACCATCAGGTAGCGCAGTTGCCTGAACACCTTCGCCAGCGCCGTCGTGTACTGGTTGAACAGGCCCACCGACATGTACAGCACGGTGACCCGTTCCCGCTCCAGCAGCGCGGCGAACTGCTGCGCGTCGAGCACCACGTGCTGCGGCACGATCAGCAACCGCGCCCCGTTCAGCAGGGCGCCCCAAACCTCCATCGTGGAGGCGTCGAATGCGGGATTACTGTAGTGGACGAGACAATCGTCCGGCTGGAAACGGGCGTACCCATTGTCGATCGCCAGACGATTGACCGCGTGCTGCGCGACGATGACGCCCTTGGGCGTGCCGGTCGAGCCCGAGGTGTACATCACATAGGCCGGCGCGACCGTTTCCATGGGCAGGTGCAGGTTCTCCGCGGACTGCCGTGCGAGCTTGTCGCCGAGCGCCGCGCAGTCGATCCAGTGCACCGCGTCGATGTCGAGCCCGCGGGGCATCCCGCCGTCCACCAACACGTGCCGGGCGGCACAGTCACGGATCATGAAGGCGCAGCGCTCCGCCGGGAGCTCGGGATCCATGGGTACGTACACGGCGCCGATCTTGAGCAGCGCCAGTTGCGCGACCAGCATCGTGAGCGAGCGCGACATGAGGACGGGGACGTAGTCCCCCACCGCGACGCCGCGCGCCCTGAGGCATCTGGCCAGGCGATTGGCGCGGCGATTGAGCTCTGCGTAGCTCAGCGACTGTCCCTGGTACACCACGGCGACGGCCTCGCCGGCTTGGCGCACCCGCTCTTCGAACAGCTCATGGATGCGCTTGTCGTGCGGATAGGGTGCCTGGGTCCGATTGAACAGCTCGACGACTTGACGTCGTTCCTCCTGCGGCAGAATCGACAGGGCCAGGACCGGCTCGGTGGAGGCCTGCTCCAAAGCCTCGACGATGGCTTCCAATGCCACCCGTGTGTACTGCGCGATGCGTCGCGGCTCGATGCGCCGATCGGTCTGCGCGACGATGCGCAACGTGTCCGTCAGGTCGTCGATCGACACCGTCACCGGATAATTGGTGAGGTCCCGGCTGGCCAACACCTCGACGCCGGTCGCGGCGCCCCATTGCGCATGGGTCGGCGCGCCATGACGATAGTTGAGCAGGGCGCTGAACAGCGGCGCCGAACCGCCGATGGCGCTGCAGCGCTGCGCCACCGCCAGCGAGGCCTGCTCATGGTCCAGCAGCTCCGCCAGCTCGCGTTGCGTCTGCTCCACCAGCTCGCCGGCCGTCCGGCCCTTGAGCCGCAGTCGTAATGGCAGCGTATTGATGAACATGCCCAAGGCCGGCTCGGCGCCTGCGTGGCTGCGCATTCGACCGAGCAGCACGCTGCCGAACACGATGTCGTCGCGCCCGCTGGTCTGCGCCACCACCAGGCCCCAGGCCGCATGACACAGCGCCGCCGCACTCACGCCTGCGCGCCGCGCCTGTGCGCGCAGGCGCTGCGTCAGGTGCGCGTCGATGTCTTCGTGCGCCTCCTCGAGCTGTGCACCGTCGCCGTGCACGTCCAGCAGTCCAAAGGGCGCCGTCGGCTCGTCCACGTCGCCCAGCTTGCTGCGGAAGAAGCGTTCGGCATCGTGCGCCCGGGCCGCCGCAAGCGCCTGCGCCACATGCTCACGATAGGGCCGCACAGGAGGCAGGAGC
>QGUO01000725.1 GCA_003242495.1 Pseudomonadota bacterium
TGCTCTCTTTTGAGGTTGTGCTTCGCCGCGTGCCTTCCACACATCCGTCACCCCCCTCATGTCGCTGTCGGACGAAACCCTGCGGCTTTGCTCCCTGGCTGTGGTCATTGCGTCCGGGCGGCTTCCGCCATGTGACGGCAGAGCGTTGTTCAACGCACGGTTCGGATCCCCGCTTCCTGCCAGTGCGCCAAGCGGCATGAATGAATGCGGCAAACGACCGGCAACGCGCGAGGGATGATTCGCTGCGGGTGAGTTTTCAAAAAATGCCGGCTCACCAATGTAAAAAACCGTATTGGGTGGAATGACCGGATAAGTGCCGTCCCGACCTCGAACATACATCGACCGGGGAAACACCGCGTAGATGCCGCCGCTGACACGCATGTACATATCGCTGTTGCCGGGCACGTGATACACCTGCTCAAAGCCCATGGGCTGACGCAGATCCAGCGGCTGCATGCGCAAACTGGTAGCCAGTTCATCTGTATCTTCAACAGCCTGATCAATCGGCTCATACGGCGGCGAGAACTGCCCATTCGCTGCAGCATTTCTCATGCCCGTCCCAGCGAGGGCTGTCAGCAGCAACATCAAACTGAAGCGATGAACATCCATAGCGTTCACGATCCACAATCAATGAATCATCAATCGTCTCAATCGGATCACGACTCCCAACATTCTTCTTCACGCGCGCCGCTTATCTGTCAGCGCATCAGACCGCTCCCTGCTGCGGCCGCTCAAGTCAAGTATACGCCAGCCCGAGCCGCATTCGCCCAACTGAAAGCCGCCCCAGGGTACGGAACAAACGGCTCAACAGCAGTGCCATGCGTGATGCCCAATGCCTGGCGTTTTTCTCCAAACTCCTGCAACCTGTACACGCAGCAAGGATTTACGTTTCTCGCCGCCCCCTGCTCAATCTGTCGCTCGCCCAGCCGCCTGCCGCCGATATGAGGGCTAGGATTTGCCATGAAGACGAATCCTGCTCGTGTGGTCGCTATCAATATCTCTCCCGGCGGCATTCCAAAAAAGCCGTTGCCCGAAGCGCGCGTGCTCCTCAGCGGATTGGAAGGCGATGGTCACAACCACGAAAAGCACAATACGCCGCTGCAGGCCATCAGCATCACTGATCTTGAAGACCTCAACGATATGCGCAATAAGGGATTTGACGTTTACCCCGGCGCAATCGGCGAGAACGTCACCGTAAGCGACCTGAACGTTGACGAACTTGAAATTGGCGACCGGTTGATCTTCTCCGGCGGGGTTGAAATCGAACTCACCAAAAGACGCAAGCCGTGCTACGTGCTCGACGCCATTCACCCTGAACTGAAAAAACACCTCGTCGGTCGATGCGGGTTTCTCGCCAAGGTCATTCGCACCGGAACGCTGCAGCCGGGCGAAACGATTGAAGTTCGACGCGCAGCGGCAGCAACCTGCACATGACGCGACTGACTTGATGCGCACGATGCGATGATCGTGCTGCATGCAGTTTCCATGTCCAACTTGTCGTCATCCACTGCTGCATTGCACTCGTGTACAGGAGCAATCCTCATCGGCGGGCGCAGCCCCCGCATGGGAGGTCCCAAAACAAAGATTTTTTTTCTTTTCAAAATCTCCTGACCCACCAGACCGACCCTAAACTCTTATTGCCCTTTTTTTTTGTAAAAAAAAAAACAAAGCAAACTAAGCAGATACATAACTTCATAATAATATATA
>QGUO01000641.1 GCA_003242495.1 Pseudomonadota bacterium
TGCTCGAACAGTGCGGCGATGCGCCCGTCGGCATCGAAGCGCACCTTGAGCTCCGGCACATCGAAGTCGATGGCGCCGCGCTTGACCCGCGCACGGTGCAAGGCCCGGAACACGGCATGCAGCGCCATGAGCTCGGTCCCGCGGGCCGTCACGTGCGGCTCGTGCGCGGCCTGGGGATTGGCGAGATAGGCCGCGACCTGTGTGTAGGTGAGGCGCGCCGCCGAACGCATGACGGCCTCGAAGAAGCGCGACCGGGTCACCCTGCCCTGCTCGCTCACTCGCATTTCGCAGGCGAGGCACAGCCGATCGACACCGGGCTGGAGGGAGCACAGGCCGTTCGACAGCGCCTCCGGCAGCATGGGCAGCACCCGGTTGGGAAAGTACACCGACGTGCCGCGATGGCGCGCCTCGTGATCGAGGGCGGAATCGGCCTCGACGTAGGTGGCGACGTCGGCGATGGCAACGATGAGCCGCCAGCCGCCGCGCACCCGCTCGCACCAGACCGCGTCGTCGAAATCGCGCGCATCCTCGCCGTCGATGGTCACCAGCGGCAGCTCGCGCAGGTCCTCCCTGCCCCGCTTGGCCGCGGCGCTCACCGTCTCCCCGAAGCGCTCGGCCTCGGCGATGGCCTCGTCCGGGAACTCGTAGGGCAGGCCATGCGAATGGATGGCGATCTCGGTTTCCATGCCCGGCGCCGCATGCTCGCCGAGGATGCGCACGATGTGCCCGAGCGGCTGCGCCGTGCGCGAGGGCTGCTCGACGATCTTGGCCACGACCACCTGCCCGGCGCGGGCGCCGCCGAGCCGGTCGCGGGGAATCAGCACGCGATGGGCGATGCGCGGGTTGTCCGGGACCAGGACATAAATGCCGGACTCCTCGTACAGCCGGCCGACGATGTCCACGTTGCCGCGCTCGATCACCTCGACGATCGAGCCCTCCAGGCGCCCGCGTGCATCGGTGCCGCCGATGCGCACCGCGACGCGATCGCCGTGCATCACCTCGAGCATCTGCCGGTACGACAAGTACACCGGCGCGGAGCGGTCGTCGGGATGCACCACGCCGTGACCGTCGCGGTGTCCGCTCACGGTGCCCACCACCACGGGCAGGCGCTCGCGCAGAATGTATTCCTCGCGCCGGTTGCGCAGCAGCTCTCCCGCGCGGTGCAGCCGCTCGAGCTCTTGCTCGAGTCGACGCCGTTTGGCCGGGCTGGTGCTGCCGGTGCGCTCGACCAGTTCCTCGAAGCGCATGGGCCGGCCGGCTTCGCGCAGCACGGTGGTGATGGCCGCCTCGCGTCGCGCGCGGGGCCGCACCGTGCGCGCCGAGGTCCGCGGCTTGCGCGGCTGGGATGCCTTGGTGGTCTTTTTACGTCTCATCTCCATCCGTCTGCCGTCAGGTGAATCCAACTTGCCATCACGCCGGCGTTTGACACCATGAGGTCTCGCCGGTACATTTGCGCGCCTCGTCCAGCCCGCCGCTCACACCGGCGGGTGAGTTTCCTCCCCAATGCCCAGGTGGCGGAACTGGTAGACGCGCTGGTTTCAGGTACCAGTGGAGCGATCCGTGGAGGTTCGAGTCCTCTCCTGGGCACCATTCCCGAACGCCAGCCGCGTTCCCAATGCACTTCAAGCCCTTGAAGATCCCGGAAAAATCCGGGATTCGGGCCCTGTCTCTTATTCACACCCCCCAGCCCACGCGCCTAGGCATGG
>QGUO01000642.1 GCA_003242495.1 Pseudomonadota bacterium
GTGGCAGCGCCACCGGCGCTTCGTCCGATCCCTGGCGTGTGTGGCGGCAGCGTCCCAGAGGCGCCACGCTGGAGATGGGCGGGTACGAACCGGGAACCGCGCTCAGAGATCCGGTTCGTATCGGCGGCAATCTCACCATTGCCCCCATCCGGCAGCGCCTTCCCGAGGATTTCCAGTTCGATTCGGAGCTCGATCCGACTCAGGCCTGGCAGCACGTGCTGCCCGCGCACTGGTTCGACGGACACACCTTCGCCCATGTCACCTTGTACAGCGGCTATGTGGGCACGGAGGCGTCCGGACTGGAACCCGCGGGTATTCTGATGGTCGGCGAGGGCGTGACGGTCGATCTGGGTGACTACGGGTCGTTCGACTTCTACGGTCGACAGGCCCTGATCGATGGCGTCATCCGCGCGGCGAACGGTACGGTGCACCTCGAGACGGCGCAGGCCCCGACCTGGGACACGATTTCCACCGACAACCCGATCGATTGGGCGGACGTTCCCGAAGCCGACCGCCCGGTGCTGCGGGTGGGCGCCACGGGCGCCATCGACGTGTCCGGTCGCTGGATCAACGACTGGCATGACGGTGTCGTGCGGGCGCCGTCCGCGATCGACGGTGGTCAGGTCACGTTGGTGGGTCATGCGATCGAACTGCTCGCGGGTTCGCGCGTGGACGTGAGCGGCGGCGGTCATCTCGACATCGACGGGCGCACGCTCACCGCGGGCGACGGCGGCGCCATCGTGATCGACACGAGCGTGCGTCCCATCGGTGCCAGCGACAGCCTCCAGAATGCGCCGGGAAGCGGCCGGCTCGTGCTCGCCGGCGAGCTGGCGGGGTATGCGTTGGGTCGCGGCGGCTCGCTCACCATCGACACGCCGGATGACCTGGTCATCAGCGAGCATCCCTGGTTCGCGGATGGCGTTCTCGATGCCGGCATCGCGGCCCCCAAGGATCTCGAGCTTGCCGAGGACACCGTGCTGCCCGTCGGGACGGTGCTGCTGGAGCCGGTCGTGGAACATATCAGCAGCGTGGCGCCGGGCGAGCCGTTGGGGGAAGGCATGTTGCCGATGTTTCCGCTCACGGCGGCTGCGGACTGGCATCTTCCGCCAGGGGTGGTCGTGTACACGCCGGGCTTCGGGGCAGCCTACGGCGACTGCGCCTTCTGTACCTCGCCGTTCGTTCCCGCCGGCGCCACGATCGCGAATTACCTCACGGGCGAGTTGCCGGTCGGCTACGTGGTACCGGCCGAGGTTTTTCCCGATGGACTGCCCATCCAGCCGATCAGCGTGACCTACCCGGTCGGACCGCTCGAGCGTGAGCTGAAAATTCCGGCGGGCACGCGCATTCCGCAGGGCATGTCCTTCCTCGAGGCCGTGCAGATCCGGCCACTGACCACCCTCTCTCCGGAGCACTTCCGCCAGGGCGGGTTCGCTGAGTTCGCCCTGAGTGGCGCCCGCGGCCTGACCGTGGCGCCGGGAACGGTCATCGCACCGCAGACGCATACGGTCATCCTCGACGACAACGGCAGGGACATCGCGACGGGCAGCCGTCTCGTCGAGGCGGGGCGCCTCGAGGAGTTGCCCGAGATGCTGCGTCAGCCCATGAGCGTGTCGCAGGCCCCGGCCGCGAGCCGACCCACCACCGGCGGGGGCCCTGGCAACGACCCCCTCCCCCGCGACCTCCAGATCCACAAGCTCAACGCCAGC
>QGUO01000697.1 GCA_003242495.1 Pseudomonadota bacterium
GTTATTTTCTAATCAGTACTTGACCATTAACCTGGTAACAGATAGAAAATACAGGATCAGGGTTATATGGGGCCCCACCGAATGGTCGGGTATTGAGTCTTGGCAATGCGCATTAAACCACTGCTCTTCCGATCAGTGTGGCTCCTGTACATTCATACACTTTAACCATTGCATAGTCGCCTTTGTTCAAACCAAGATTTTCTTTAGGGAACACGATCACTTTGTTCTGGCTGTTCCTTCCCATCCAGTCATCGGCACTGCGTTTGCTATCGCCTTCGATCAAAACCTTGAATGTTTTTCCTACGTCCTGCTGATTACTTTCGAGGCTCAGCCGGTTCTGGAGTTTTACAATTTCTTCCAGCCTTCTTTTTTTGTCGGCTTCGGGTACGTCATCAGCATAGCGTCTTGCAGCAAGCGTGCCAGGGCGCTCGCTGTATATGAACATATAGCTCATATCGTAGCGGCACTGCTCCATCAGGCTGAGGGTTTCACGATGGTCTTCTTCCGTTTCCGTACAAAAGCCGGCAATGATGTCGGAACTGATCCCGCAATCGGGTATGATTTCACGAATGCGCTTCACCCTGGCCAGGTACCATTCGCGGGTATAGGTGCGGTTCATCAGTTGCAACACGCGGGTAGAGCCGCTTTGCACGGGCAGGTGAATGTATTTGCAGATGTTCTCATACCGGGCCATGGTATGGAGCACCTCGTCTGTAATGTCTTTGGGATGCGAAGTAGAAAAACGCACACGCAGCAGCGGGCTGATGGAAGCTACCATCTCCAGCAGGCGGGCAAAATTCACGCTTTCAGCCGCATCGCCGTCGCCTGTACCTGTTGCAGACAAACGCCCTTCCTTGTTGACAGCCGTTTTTTTGCCTTCCAGGTCGGGCAGCCAGTAGTAGCTGTCCACATTCTGGCCCAGTAAGGTCACCTCGCGGTATCCCTGGTTGAAAAGCTCCGTGCATTCACGCACAATGGACCAGGGATCGCGGCTTCTTTCGCGGCCACGGGTAAACGGCACCACGCAAAACGAACACATGTTATTGCATCCGCGCATGATGCTTACAAAAGCCGTTACGCCATTGCTGTTGAGGCGCACCGGTGAAATATCGGCATAGGTTTCCTCGCGACTGAGCAGCACGTTCACCGCCTTCTGGCCCTCTTCTGCTTCCTGGATAAGGCCCGGCAGGGTGCGATAGGCATCAGGGCCAACCACGAGGTCAACCAGCTTTTCCTCTTCCAGCAAACGCGATTTCAACCGTTCGGCCATACAACCCAGTACGCCGATGAGGGCGCCCGGATTGTCGCGTTTCACTACCCTTAATTCGTTTAACCGTTTGCGTATCGTTTGCTCCGCTTTTTCGCGAATGGAGCAGGTATTGATCAGGACAAGGTCGGCTTCTTCGAACCGGCGGGTAGCGCCAAAACCATGTTCATTCAATATGGCAGCCACAATCTCACTGTCAGAAAAATTCATCTGGCAGCCATAGCTTTCTATATAGAACTTTTTATGGTATACGTTCGGGTCCACAGCAAAGGGGACAAAGGCCTCGACCTGGCGCGCCTCGTCGATCTTTCCGGTATGCAATCTTTCTAACATCAGCTTCTGAAAAATTAGGAGGGCAAAGATAGCGAAAAATGGGGGAATGACAGGATGGCAGGGGGGAGGGGGCTCCTGTTTTGCCCAGGAAACCATGTACCGGAC
>QGUO01000643.1 GCA_003242495.1 Pseudomonadota bacterium
GTGCGCGCGTAGGCTGCGCGCACCAGGCTCTCCATGGTCTTCACGCTGCGTGGCGCGAGCAACAGGCGCAACATGGCATCGTCGGTGGAGCGTGCCGGATCATCGATGAGGATCTGCTCGATGAAACGGGTGATCCGATGCTGGATCTCGTTGATGAACCGCAGCTTGCCGGCGTCGATGACCTGCTCTCCCGCCGGGCTGTAGAACTGGCGCGCTTCGAGCGTCAACTCGTACATGAAACGCGCCAGGAATCGCGCCTTGTCGAGCGCGGCGAGGTCGCGGAAGCTGCGGATTTCCGAGCCGATGTTCATACAATCATCCTCGGATGGGCATGTTGACCATGCGCCCCATCGGCAGCACCCGCCGGCGCCGGGCGGCGCCCGCGCGCCGACGAACGGTCGCGCGGGCATCCTGAGCGGCTACGGCAAGCTCCGCATGCCCCCACGAAGGGCGGGCGACGCACCCTGCCCGACCGACGCTCGGGGCGCGCGCTGCGCGCACGCCCCGAGCGCACCCGCCTTACGCCGGGAAGAAATCGATCGGCTTGGTCACGGTGATGGTGCCGACGTCCTTCGCCTCGAAGCGGAACAGCTTGATGCGCGCCACCAGCCGGCGCTCGAGCTCCGGATCGTTCAGTTCGCTCGACACGATCTCGCAACGTGAAATCTGTCCTTCAGGCGTGATGGTCAGCTCGAGCACCACCTTGCCCCGCAGATCCGGGTTGTCACGCAGCGCCCGCGTGTAGATCGCGTGGATCGCGCCCTTGTTGCGGTCGAAAACCATCGCGATCTCTTCCTCGCTGCGCGCGGCCCGATTGCCGCCTGCGGCGCGGCGCACATTGTCCCGGGCAGCGCTCGCGAGCTCGGAGGTCACCTGGGTGGTCTCGTGGCCGGCCAGGGCACCGGCCCCGCCGCCGTAGCCGCGACTCAGGTTTGCGGTGTTGATGCCCCCACTGCCCGTCCCGACCCGGGAGGTGATCAGCGAGCGCTCCGCGCGGGTGGCCTCACCCACCCGCCCGGTGAGATTGCGCGCTTGCGCAGCCTTCTCGAGCACGGCGCTGTCGCGCAGCGCCGCGAGCTGATCCTGTAAGGGCGAGAGACTTTGGGCGGCGCGGCGGCGTGCCTCGGCCGCGCGATCGACCGGGACCGACTCGGCCGGACGCGGCCGGGTCTGGGGCGTGGACTGCGGCTGCGGCTCGACGCGCGGCGGGGCGGGTGGCGGCGGCGGAGGCGGCGCAGGCGGGCGCTCGATCACCAGCCGTGCGAAGCGCGGCGGCACGGGCTCGGCCTGCTGCACCGAGTGCTGCGGCACCGGCAGGAGCGGAATGAGGATGCCCAGCAGCAGCGTGATGCCGAAGCAGATCGTCAGCAACCGCCTGAGGCGTCGGCGCTCCTCTTCGGTGCCGCTCCATGGCAGGTCGTAAACGCGAAAAGGTACCGTCATGGTCGCCATGGCCATTTTCTCAACCCGTCACGCCCGGCGCCTGAGCCGTGAGCGCATCCTCTTTCTGGATCACGGCGAGCGACAGCTTGCCGTAGTCCGCGTCCGTGCAGGTCGCCATGATCTTCTTCAAGACACGAAACGGCAGCTCGCGGTCGCCGAGGATGGTGATCTCGCGTCCAGCGATGTCCTGCGCGGCGTCGGCGCGCAGAATGCGGTCGGACTGACCCTTGAGCGCCACCTTGAGCGGCTCGATGATGT
>QGUO01000644.1 GCA_003242495.1 Pseudomonadota bacterium
CTCATCGGAACCTCCTCCGCCGGATTCATGGGCGGCCCGATTCCTGCGCCACCGGCAAGCATCCGACTGCTCGGATGGACGCGCAGCGGCGCGCAGCCCACCCTCTGTTCGGGCATGCCCCGGCTCTCCCGGGCATCCGCCCCCAGGTACCCGGGGATCGCCCTCGCGTCCGCGGCGCGGCCGTCGGACCTGGCGACGGGGCGCAAGTGTGCCGACCAAACATTACAGTAATGTTACAGTCAGCCTGAAACCGGCCCGGCACGCAGGGCGCCCATGTGACATCCGGGCCGGTCCGGCGTCATCGAGCTGTAACACTCGGCAGGGCGCTTGCCACCTGCCGGCCCCCTTCGTTATAACCGCGCCGCCGTAACGTTCTCACGAAAGGATCGTCATCACGATGGAGTTCCCAGATTGAGCCCTCCCACCGACGCGCTGGCACTCACCGAAGCCTTGATCCGCCGCCCGTCCGTCAGCCCCGAGGACCAGGGGTGCCTGGACATCATTACGCCCCGGCTGGAAGCGCTCGGTTTCCAGGTGGAGCGGCTGCGCTACGGCCAGGTGGACAACCTTTGGGCCCGCCACGGCACACAGGCGCCGGTCGTATGCTTTGCCGGGCATACCGACGTCGTCCCCACGGGCCCGCGCGAGGAGTGGCATACCGACCCGTTCGAGCCCGTCATCAAGGACGGCGTGCTCTACGGTCGAGGCGCGGCGGACATGAAAAGCGGCCTCGCGGCCATGGTCACCGCGGCCGAGCGCTTCATCGCGCGGCATCCCACGCACACCGGCACGCTGGCCTTCCTGCTCACCAGTGACGAGGAAGGCCCCTCCGTGGACGGGACGCGGCGGGTCATGCAGGAACTGACGGCACGCCAGGAAAAAATCGACCTGTGCATCGTCGGTGAGCCCACCAGCAGCGAGGTGCTGGGCGACGTGATCAAGATCGGCCGGCGCGGCTCGTTGTCCGGCAAGCTCACCGTGCACGGCGTGCAAGGCCACGTGGCCTACCCGCACCTCGCGGACAATCCGGTGCACGCGCTGGCGCCGGCGCTGGCCGAGCTCACCGGGCGTACCTGGGATCAGGGCAACGAGTTCTTTCAGCCGACCACCTTCCAGGTCTCGAACATCAGCGCCGGCACCGGTGCGCCCAATGTGATCCCCGGTGAGCTGAAGCTGCGCTTCAATATCCGTTTCTCGACCGAGCAGACGGTGGAGCGGCTGCAGCAGACCATCACCGGCATCCTCGACCGCCACAAGGTGAACTACACGCTCGAGTGGTTCGTCTCCGGCCTGCCCTTCTTCACGCCGCCCGGCACTCTGTCGAACGCCGTGCAGCGGGCGGTGCAGGAAGTGACCGGCCGCACAGCGGAGATGTCGACCACCGGCGGCACCTCGGACGGCCGTTTCATCGCCCCCACGGGCGCGCAGGTGGTCGAGCTCGGCGTGGTGAACGCCACCATCCACAAGGTGAACGAGAACGTTCGCGTGGCGGACATCGCCACCCTGTCGCAGATCTACGAGCGCGTGATGGAGCTGCTGCTCACCCCGCAGTGAGCGGACCCGTGGCTGCGGTGTGAGCGATCGGGCGCCGCGCATGGCCAACGTGCATGCGTCGCCCGACGAGTGGCGGCGGTTGGCGGCTCCCTGTCGCGGCCCCCCCGCCTCAACGACCTGCAGACATGACCGGCCGCCGCGGCC